>JAPLFT010000009.1 GCA_026390535.1 Pseudomonadota bacterium | reverse complement strand
ACAACTCATTGACCACATAGGCGATCTTAATGCTTTAAGATAGGATCCTGTTGATAAAATTTCATCGCTAATATATAATAAGCTTTGACTTTTGTCTTTGCCCGATCAGTAATTTCTGGTTAGGATTTTGCATAGGTATGGGTTGAAAGAAAAAGATTGACTTTTGGGCAATAATGTCGGATTCTAAAGTAGAATCTGAAACATTAACTCCTATAATGGAGGTGTGCCATAAGCATTCTTTCTTTTTCTCCAATAGCTCTGCAAAATCTATCTGTTGGAACACCAATAGAGTCACCAACGTTCTCAACGTTTATAGAACCTCTTGTGACAATAATTCCAACGATTACTCCGTTGGAATCTCGATGTAATCGCCAGATAACCTTTATCTTTGAGCATCAGGTGAAATGCTTAATCTATTACCATACTGGGGAATATATTTCTGCTCAAGCTTTACTGCAGGATATGCAGAATGACGAATCGGTTAAATATCTCATTAATTGTCCAGAAGGTTTTGGACAAAGCACCTTCTATGAAGCTAACTCCTCTAGGGGAGTAACTCAAATGCTGGAAGTCTTTGATAGACTTGCCAAAAAGGTTTCTAAGTGTTTAGGAATCACTCATGCACAGTTAGGCAACCTTGTAGCTATTGACGGTAGTCTGATAGATGCAAGCTTGTCTATGACATGGGCTGACTACAGAGAATCCAGTAACAAAGCAAAGGTTCATTTGGGATTTGATCTGAATAGAAGCATTCCCCTTAAATTGTATTTGACTGAAGGTAAAGAAGCAGAACGCCCTTTCGTCATTTTCATTCTTGAACCGGGTCAAACAGGTGTATTGGATCGTGGATTTCAAGACCATGAACGATTCGATGTATGGATAGACGATGGTAAACACTTTGTAGCTCGTTTGAAGAATAACACCAAATGGGATGTTATAGAGAGACTCCCATTCAAAAAGTATGGCAAGATATTCTTCTTTGCGAAAGTGTGGCTTGGTGACGAAAACCATAAGATGCGTCATCCAGTATATCTGGTCGGATTTAACGTCAGAAAGAAACAGTTCTGGGTAACTACAGATAGAGCAGACCTTACAGCAGAACAGATAGCTTTCATCTATTCTCTTCGCTGGGAGATAGAAAAGCTCTTTTCTTGGTGGAAACGCCATTTGAAAGTATATCATCTTATCAGTCGAAACCGCCATGGAATGTTACTCCAACTATTAGCAGGACTGATTACTTACCTGCTGTTAGTTCTTTACTGTTATCAGCAATATGGAGAAATGCAACCGTCAATTATGCGTTTACGTCAGTTACGTTGTTGTATACGCAAAGAAATGAGTTGCAATGTTTATATAAATATCCATATCAACATAGAAGCAATTGCTTTGCTTTTGCTATTTTATTTTGATGCAATTTTCTAACCAGAAATTACTGGACAAACTTGCGAAACTTACGACTGAATCGGTATCGTATTCCGTCGCTTGATTATACTTCAAAAGCTGACCTTTATCTGCGTCCATAA
>JAPLFT010000075.1 GCA_026390535.1 Pseudomonadota bacterium | reverse complement strand
AGAGGCAGATAAAAGAGTAGTCAAAGCTGAGGCACCAGGTATTGGAATTATTGTGATTTTGTTGTTTAATGCGTATTCAACTAAAGAGGCTCCGGGGTCAGCAACAAGGGGTGTTCCGGCGTCGGATATCAAGGCTATCTGTGAGTATTCATTGAATAGTACCTGTATTTTGGATAATCTCTCCTTTTCATTGAACTTGTGAAAAGAGATCATATGGGTCTTTATGCCATAGTGGTCTAAGAGTATCCTGGACCTTCTTGTATCCTCGGCAAGTATACAATCTACCGTTTTAAGCACCTCTATGGCCCTTAATGAGATATCACCAAGATTACCTATAGGCGTAGCTACGATGTATATGGTTTTATTCATTAGTCTGTCGGGCACGAATAATGGGCTGCCATTTCGTTCGGTTTATTTAGTTTTTTATCCCAGAACGGCGATATTTCCCTAAGCCTTTTAACAATTTTTGGAAGTGCATCAACGAACATCTCTATATCTTCCTTCTTCGTATATCGACCAATACTTATCCGGATACTGCTATGTGCGGAAGTCAAAGGTACCTGCATTGCCCTTAACACATGACTTGGTTCAAGTGACCCCGACGTACAAGCCGAGCCGGAAGAAACACAAAAGCCTAATTTATCCAATTGGAAAAGAATGGACTCTCCCTCTATACAATCGAAAGATACGTTGCTGGTGTTAAAAACACGTGCCTTTGCATTACCGCCGTTCACATACATGTATGGTATTTTTTTCTTAAGTTCTGTTTCCAGGAAATCCCGCAATACCGCTAATTTCTGCGGTTTTCCGGACTTTAGGTCATCTATGGAATGTTCAAACGCTTTTGCAAGACCGATTATAAAAGGAACATTCGGCGTGCCTCCACGCTTGTTAAATTCATGGTGTCCACCGGTAATAAACTTTCTGAGTCTTGCACCTTTTCTGATGAATAATATTCCAACACCCTTTGGCGCGTAGATCTTATGCCCGCTCATGGAAAAGAAATCTATATGTTTAAATTCGTCGCTATATAGGTTTATAGGGATTTTTCCGATAGCTTGTGTTGCATCGGTATGAAAAAATGTTTCAGGGTTATTTTCTTTTGTTATCTTCGATAATTTATCTATAGGGAACACAACACCGGTTTCGTTATTGGTGTACATTATGCTCACTAAGATCGTATCCTTGGTTATTGCCTGTTTGAGGTCATCAACAGAAAGTTCACCGTTGTGATCGACCTTTAGATATGTTGCCCTGTATCCATCCCTTTCCAGGTCTTTAAACGTTTCAAGCACGGCGGGATGTTCTACCGTCGTAGTTATTATATGTTTTTTGTTTGGATAGGCTTTCAGTGTTCCCCGTATCGCGTGATTAATGCTCTCTGTTGCGGATCCGGTGAAAAGAATTTCTTCCGGAACTTTTGCCCCCAGAAGTTTGGCAATAGTTGCCCTTGCGTTTTCCACATCGACGGATATTTCCATTGCCGATTGATATTTGCTGCTTGGGTTTTGATATTTTTCCTTGAAATAAGGCATCATAGCGTCCAGAACTTCAGATGCTATGGGTGTGGTGGAGTTATAATCAAGGTATATTATTTTGGACATTTTTTGAAACCTCGTCTAACCGACATTTATAACTTTTATATCTTTATCCACTTTGTCTTTTAATATTTTTTGTATTGTATATTCAATGGTGTTGTTCGCTGATTGACACATCTTACAGTTGCCCTTTAGCTTGAAATAAAGCTCATTCCCCCGGATGTCGACGATCTCAAGTCCTCCGCCGTCCCTTTCGAGTATTGGAATAACATCGGTAATCAGCACGGATTCGATTTGTTTTGCTATCTGATACGGAGTCTTTTGCCCCTTGTTTTCAGTCGGAGTATCTTTTACCGTTGTTTTTCCATAAACCTCTTTTAATATATCTTTTATCCCGCCTTTTTCATCTATACAGCTACCGCAAACGCTGCCGGCCTTTATAGTGCTTATAACGTCGTCCACGGTCTTGAGGCCTAAATCCTTTACCTGGTCTATTATGTAACCCCTTGTCATGCCCATGCATCTGCAAACTATCGTGCTCTCCGTAGGTTGTTCGTCGTGTTTTGCGCATCCTGTCTGATCGACACCATATTTCTTAAGATCAACACCGCGTTTTCTTGCCCAGCTGTGGATAGCCGCAAACAGGGCTTCTATGCCCATGATCGAGCAATGTATCTTCTGCGTAGGAAGACCTTCTAAAAACGTAACAATGTCATCTTTAGTCAAGGAGAGCGCTTTTATAGGCGTATAGTGACCCTGTTCCACAAGAATACAAAGAGCCTCACTCGCAGCTATCGCAGAAGTACAGCCGAATGTCAGATATTTTATCTCTGTTATTACATCGTTTTCAGGGTTCTTCTCGTCTTTTTTGACCTTGAAAGTCAATTTGATTGCATCTCCGCAGACAAGAGATCCGTGAAAACCCTCACCATCCGGATTTTCCACCTCTCCTATATGGGTGTTTTCTTTGCTATTTATTGCATCAATAAACAGTTTCTTCGTCTTTTCAGAGTAGTTCCATGCCATAGTAGGCCTTTATTATATCTTTTTACTAAAGATAACAAGTCAAAATCCGATAAGACCATCATGGTTAGGAACTTAATAATAATATCGGCTATGTTATTAGGCTCTCTGGTGTGTGCCCAGGGAGTGGATGGAATATATCAACTTGAAATAGAAAATGACTCAGGGCTTATAATATCCAGGGGAACAGGTTTTCTTGTTCAATCTAAGTCTAATAATAAACCATACGTTTTGACCAGTTTTCATCTTGTCAATGCAAGGCTTCTGGATGCTGACAGGGTCAGGATTAAAATAACAACCGGCGGCAGTAAATATCTTAAGATAGTCGCTTATGATGAGTTAAACGATATGCTCGCTCTTTCTTCTGAAGGCCTAAACGATCAAGCGCTGAACATGTCGAATTTATGTAGCGGCGATCTTAATGTCGCAGGATACCATGGAGAAAAGCTTATAGATCTGAATATCAAGGGAGCAAGTACAATAAACAAAGGCGTTAGCAAGCTTCCCATATACCTCACAAAGGGTTTTAGCGGAGCCCCGGTAATGAACGTGAATGCTGACGTTTGCGGGATGGTTGTTCTTTCGAGTGAACAAAACGCCAGTTCAGTTGCTGTCTCTTACAACATGATAAATAATTTCTTAGATTCAATAGATCAGAGCACAAAAGCATTCAGCGTCAGAGAATTAAGGCTCTTAATGGGTATAGAAGAAAATGTCACGACCCAGGATGAATAAGATACTATATTAAGTGAGGCCTCTGCTCATCGACAATTGATTATCAACATAATACCTAAGAACACAGACGAAACATTCCTGATAAAGAAAGCATATAACATAATCATAGAAGCAACAGGCAAGCTGAAAAGACTTGTAATACATCAATCAAGAAACAT
>JAPLFT010000347.1 GCA_026390535.1 Pseudomonadota bacterium | reverse complement strand
CTAAAGTATCAGTCCTTTCTCCAAGTTTTGCAGTTACCTCATACGCCTTATCGCCTTCCATTATAAAGTCAGCTATCTTTGTTGCTTCTCCTATGCATATAGGAAGCACGCCGGTAGCGAGAGGATCAAGTGTTCCGGTATGACCCGCTTTTTTTTCATTAATGATCTTTCTTATTTTTTCTACGACGCTAAAAGAAGAAACGCCTTTGGGTTTATCTATTATTATTATTCCAGACATATCTATGTCTACAAAAGTTCCGCAAGCTGAGATACTACCTTGCTTGTGACCTCATCAAGACTTCCCTTAATCGTACACCCTGCTGCGACCTTATGTCCACCGCCGCCAAAACGTGAGCAGAATTCATTTACATCAACCTTGCCTCTGCTCCTGAAACTCAGTTTATATTTATCCTTGGCAACTTCCTTTATAAGAAATGCCACTTCCACTCCGTATATGGATCTTGGAAAATCTATAAGCCCCTCACTGTCCTCACTAAAAGCACCCGTTACCTCAAGATCCGATATTTTCATTACCATGTATGCAAGCTTATCGTCTTTTTCAAAGGTTAAGGTTGACAGGACTCGTCCTGCCAGTTCCATTCTTTCACGGGATACACTGAAGAAAAGATTCTCAGAAACGTAAGAACAATTTGCACCACTATCCACAAGATCTGCCGCTATGTTCAGTGTTTTCGATGTTGTAGAGATGTACCTCATACCGCCGGTATCATCGTAAAGGGCGGCAAGAAGATCTGTTGCAACATCTGCCGGTATTTTATCCATTCTGTTTCTTGCTACAAGTTCTTTTACAAGTTCATAAACATGTTCTGCCGTGGAAGAAACCTTGGGATCTATATAATTCAAATCCCCGAATGCATTATTAGATACATGATGATCTATATTTATGAGTTTTTTATAACCGTTGAATTTTGTAATATAATTACCGGAACGGGCACGATCCCCGCAATCAAGCATGACCATTACATCAAAGTTTTTACCGTCCAGAGGTTGGTTTTTTATTATTATCTCATCCCATCCTTTAAGGAATCTTAACTTAGTAGGTATAACGTCAGGAGAATACATTAAGCTGGATTTACCCATTAACTTCAACATTCCGTTCAAAGCAAGCATTGAACCCACAGCATCCCCGTCGGGAGATTCATGGACTGTCACAATAAAACTGTTTGATCCGACTATCAGATCGGCCATCTGTTTAACCGTGGCATTAGTTTTCATGTTTAATATCCCTTAATATATTTTCCATTTTTAAGCCTTGCTCAAATACGTCGTCATAATGAAATTCGATATCCGGCACCCTTCTCATCTTCACCCTTTTTGCTATCTCTCTTCTTATAAAACCCTTAGCCTTTGAAAGACCTTCGACCGTGGTTTTATCCTCGTGTTTTTCTGAAGATACATAATATATCTTTGCGAGTTTAAGATCATCACCGAGCCTAACATCCGTTATGGTAATGTGTTTTACTCTGGGATCACTGACTTCATTAAGAAAAATGGTGGCAACCTCTTCCTTTATAAGATCGGCTATCCTGGTTGATCTTGCGTATGATCTTTCCCTCACTGTAATAACTTCCTCACTGAAATAACTCTAGCGTATCTTCCTAATATTAAGTCCTGGAGTCCGCATCGCTTGCCTTTTTGGCGGCGGCCGCAGCTGCAAAATTAACGTCGGTGGATTCAAGTTTATTCATAGAGAATGATTCCAGTATGTCACCCGGTTTTATATCATTAAACCCGTCTATGGATATACCGCACTCAAGTCCGGCGGCAACTTCCCTCGCATCGTCTTTAAATCTCTTAAGCGACTTTATCTTGCCGGTGTATATTACCACTCCGTCCCTTATTACACGGGCCTGAGAGTTTCTTATTATCTTACCGCTCTTTACTCCGCAACCGGCAATAGTTCCGATCTTGCTTACATTGAATATCTGCCTTACCTCTGCCTGACCATTGACCTTTTCAACATCTATAGGTTCAAGCATACAAAGCTTGGCTTTCTGCATCTCATCAAGACATGAATATATAACGTCGTAGAATCTTATATCAAGTTTTGATCTCTCTGCCTCTTCTCTGGCCTTTGAATCAGGACGTACGTTGAATGCTATTATTATTGCGCCAGATGCCAAAGCAAGATTTACGTCGTTACTTGTAACTCCACCGGTGCTTGCATGAATGACTTTAACGGCAACAGCCTCATCAGAAAGATTTATAAGAGCCGGTTTAAGCGCTTCCACAGATCCTTGTGTATCCGCTTTTACTACGAGCTTCATCTCTTTCGTCTCGCCCGCGCATATTCCCTTCATGATCTCATCAAGAGTAGTAAAACTCTTTCTATCTTCTGTGGATTCACGTTTTCTCTTTTCATCGGTTCTGTAATCAACAAGTTTTTTAGCGTCGTA
>JAPLFT010000225.1 GCA_026390535.1 Pseudomonadota bacterium | reverse complement strand
AATATGGATTTAATAAAAAATATATACAATTCAAGCCCGCTTTTTTTGCAAAAGATGTGCAAAGAAATTTACGGTAACTTTAGGAGACCGCTATGGAGAAACCCTCGAGTTATTAAATATTATAATTTTTTACAGGAATCTCAGTGGTGGAGTCGGCAGAGATTAGAAGAATATCAGATAGAGCGCCTGGGTAATCTTTTAGAGCACGCCTATAAAAATGTGCCATATTATACAGAAATTTTTGATCGAAAATGTTTGAAGCCAAAAGATATTAAGGGCTTGAAAGATTTAAGAAAATTGCCGATTTTAACAAAGGAGATTATTAGAGAAAATTACAAAAAGCTTACGGCCAAAAATATAAAAAAAAATTCTATAATAGAATCTCATACTAGCGGTTCAACCGGGAAACCCCTGAGATTTATTTTGGACAAGGAAAGTAATTTAATAGAAGCAGCTCACACTTTCAGGGGATGGTCATTCGGGGGTTATAAACTTGGCGACAAGGTCGCGTTCCTGAGAAGTTATGTCCCGAAGGATGGAGAACCTTTAATGTATATCATAAGGAGGGAAAACATAATGTATGTGTCGGCTTACCATCTTTCTGATGATGTTATGAGGCAGTATGCGGATGCCATAAATAGATTCGGAAGCAAGCTTTTGATAGGATATCCTTCTTCTATATATATATTTGCCGATTTTTTGAAAAGAAATAATATCCGTATGAAGAATATTAATGCTATAGTGACATCTTCAGAGATGATGTTGCCTCAGTATAGGGAAAAAATTGAAAGCGTTTTTAATATAAAGGTTTTAGATTGGTACGGGAGCAACGAACATGTTTTGGCATTTAGCCAATGCGAAAATAATATGGGATACCATATCAATTCCGAGTATGGTATCTTGGAAGTTGTTGATGAAAATGAAAATTTAGTTGAGAATGGAGCAGGCTCCATAATCGGAACCAGTTTAAATAATTATGCCATGCCGTTTATAAGATATCGAACCGGAGATTTGTGCGAAAAAAAATTAAGCCAACAATGCAACTGTGGCAGGGGTTTACCGATAGATGTTTTGAGGGTGCACGGCAGGTCTGACGAAATACTGAATTTTTTGGGCAGATCGATTCCTCCTATAAATTTTTATACATTATTCTATAACATTCCCAACATTATACAATTCCAGTTGATACAGGAATCTGCAGGCTCATTAATAGCTAAATTTGTCGTTTCCGATTCGTTTTCTGATGATAATAAAAAGGCCGTAACAGACGGTTTGGCTTCTAGAATCGGTCAGGGTGTAAAATTAGAATTGCAATTTGTCGATAAGATAGAGAGAAATGTTTCGACCGGGAAGATAAAATGTATTATTAATAATTTTTATAAAAAGTAGATAAAATATGAATAATAAAGTTAAATGCTCAAAGTTTGTTGAGAATTTAAAGGAATATAAAACAGCCTCTCAACAAGTATGGAAGCTGACGGACAAAAAACAACGCGAAGATGTGATAAAGGCCGATTGGAACGAATCTGTTGTTCCGCCGTCGCCAAAAACTAAAAAATCCGTTTTGGATTTTATAAAAAATTATCCTTTAAATTGGTATCCAGACGTTGAAGCCAGTAAGCTCAAGTTATCTCTGGAAAAATATGTAAAATTATCAAAAAGTTACATCCAGGTTTTTAACGGTTCTGACGCCGCGTTGGAGTATGTTGTCAGGGCGTTTATCGACCAGGGAGACGAAGTTATCAT
>JAPLFT010000282.1 GCA_026390535.1 Pseudomonadota bacterium | reverse complement strand
TCATACAGGCCGCTACCGCCTATAACACCTATGCGCTTTACCACTGACATAGATCCTCCCTCTCCCTGGTTCTTGTAGTTAAGATTGACTTGGTATTATATCAGCAGGTAGTCTTTATCAAGACAATAACTTTGTGGAATAAAAAAATGGCGCCCGATTTATCGGACGCCATTTTTGGATATTTAAAACCCTAATTTATCTTAATGCCAACGGGCGTTGCTTGCACCAATACTAGCCGCGGTAGAACTTATATTACCGGTAGAGCCGTAATAACTACCATAACCATAACCGTAACTGTTGCCGTAACTATTACTTCCCCCGCCGAATATAGAACTGAATATAGCTGGAGCAAAATATGGATTAGCTAATGCACCGCTAATTAACAACTGAGTTGAATTGAACATCCCTGTATTATACGTATTCATGATAGAAGTACGGGACGCTATGTTGTCCCTTGCGATTTTTGTATAAAGAGACATACCAACTATATCTTTTGCTATGTTAGCCAGTGAAACTATAGAAGGAGTAACATATTTACACTTTATTATTCCGATCTTGGTGCTTGAGTCGTTACCATTTGTGCCATTATCAGGCGTTAATTTAAGTTTTGTCCCGGCAATGTCTATTAGACCCAAGTTAACAGGAAAATTTAATGTTTGACCTGTTGGTGTTGTTGATACTGATGGCTTTATTTCTGGCTTTACTTCATCAGCCATTGCATTCACAGAAAACAACATTACCGCTAGTCCTATAATTGTTATAAAAGTTCTCCCCTTCATAAAACACCCCTTTTTTGTATTTGTTTTTCCCATTTTATCTAGCTTCCTCATGTCTTTTTAGTTTGCAACTGCCATGCCATAAAGTTTAACCCATCGTAATCACTGCTTTATCTTGTATTTACCCCCCGTATAAAAGAGTCATTATTTTGCTGATTTTTGATACAATAAACAGGCAATTGCATAAAAACTATACACCCCCGGATTTTATGTTATACTTTTCTATAACTAAGGAGAATCTCAATGTTTTCTATGTTAATAATGTTACTGGCCCTCACCGGAAATGTCTATTCTGCCAATAATTCAGCCAATCATCTCAACAATATCAGGACTTCATTTAAAGGGGGTATTCAACGCATAGTCTTTGATATTACTGGAGAAAATGAGCCTGCATACTATATTAAGAAAGATAAAAATACTTTAAGTTTAACGCTGGAAACATCCCTTTCAACGGATAAGGACCGGATATTAAAAAAGACTTTGGAAAACACTCATTATATCGGCAATGTACAATTCCTTCATTTACCGGAAGAGGAAGAATTAATAATAACAATGGATCTAAAGACAAACACCTCGGAAGAAATAATGACTCTACCGCATCCGTCGAGAGTCGTCGTTGACATAAGCAGAAACAAGACAGGGGTATAATAAAATGAAAAAAGTTATAATAATTTTATTGTCGCTGTGTTTGGTTGCTCTTGCTATTCTTTATCAACAGGAAATAGTGAATTTTACCTTTAAACTACTTGGGAAAAAACAGGAAGCTCCGATAAAAGCTATTGCCTATCTTAACGAAGTAAATAAAAATGTTACCTATAAACGTTCCGCCAGCCTCGGCTGGGGAATAGGAGAGAACAATCTGGGACTAGCCCTGTTGGATTCGGTATCAACAGGTGCATATTCAAC
>JAPLFT010000290.1 GCA_026390535.1 Pseudomonadota bacterium | reverse complement strand
AAGATGTTTATTCTTTCGACAGGTTCTTACACGTCGACTTATAGCTCGGTTTACTTCAATGGATTCCCACCTTTGAGAGCGTATGTTGTCGATGATTTCGAAACTGGGAAATTGTTGTCGGGGCCGGATACGAAGAAGAAGTAGGGGCGAATGTGGGAGATAGTGAAAATTAATTTTAAGATATGTATTTGTCGTTCATAAGTGATGAAGATTTAGTAACTGCTGTCGATAAGGTATTGGCGGTAATAAAGAAAGCAAATGCGGATGCTGAAAAAGCTTTGTATGAAAGTGTTATAGATCCTTTTTCTGCTATTTTTGACGGAGTTTTTCAAAGTCTGAGTTTAAACGAATGGCTGAAGCTGGAAAGAACTAGGCAAATTCAGAAGACAATGCAGAATTCTATAGGTGAGTTTCATCAAGATGTTTTGGGATCCATTAAAGGGTGGAGTAACTTGGGAAGAGGAGGTTTGTTGGATGTTGTGAATATTGATAAGAAGATAGTTGCTGAGGTGAAAAATAAATACAATACTACGAAGGGGAATCATAAAATTGTTATTTATAAAGATTTGTTCCACTTTTTGTACAAACCTGGCAATGATGGATATGTCGGATATTACGTTGAGATAATTCCTAAAGGTAAGAAGGTTTATAATAAGCCTTTTACTCCGTCTGATAACGAAATTCATTTGCGTCTTGCGGCTAATGAAAGGATTAGACAAATCGATGGTAAGTCCTTTTATGAAATAGCAACCGGAAGCAAGACTGCGTTGATGGATCTTTATGTTGTTTTACCCGAGATTATTTGCGATCGATTGAATAAGAAATTCGATAAAAAGGTTTGCAAGGAATATTTCACAGACTTATTTAAGAAAGTCTACGAGTTTTAATGTAGTGTCCATTGCGTAGGCAAAGGTTATACTGTATTTTTGTGTAAATCCTTTTAACTATAACAAAAATAAATATGGAAGATACTTTGATGGTTACTATCGGTGAGGCTGCTTCAAAGATAGGTGTTTCTATAGATACGATCAGAAGATGGGATAAGAAGGGTTTGATTAAGTCTAATAGGATGGAGAGAAATTATCGATTTTTTAATGTTGAAGAAATTGAAAGATTAAATAACAAGTTAAATGGTAAAAGCGGAAAAAGTAGATACAAAATATTGAAAAATGAAAAGAAAACGAATTATTCGTCTGTGGAATTGTTTGCCGGAGCCGGTGGAACCGCATTAGGGTTCGAGAATGCTGGAATAAATCATGTTCTTCTCAACGAGTGGGATAAGAAAGCGTGTGATACTCTGAGAACGAATCGTCCGAAATGGAATGTTGTCGAGGGTGATGTTAAAGATTTAAATTTTAAAGAAGGGATGGCTGATGTTGTCCAAGGCGGATTTCCTTGTCAGTCTTTTAGCTATGCTGGGAAAAGTATGGGATTTAATGATATAAGGGGAACTTTATTTTTTGAATTTGCTCGATGTGTAAAAGAAGTAAGACCTAAAATCGCTGTCGGGGAGAATGTAAAGGGTTTGGTTCAACATGATGGGGGGAAAACACTGTCTGTAATGGTAAATGTAC
>JAPLFT010000296.1 GCA_026390535.1 Pseudomonadota bacterium | reverse complement strand
CTCCCGCTTTGGTCGGATTTGACTCGCTCCGAGAGTTCCTATCAGATTTGTTAAAACTTGTTTTATATACCTACCCCGTATTTTTATTTTGTGAACCTTGAAATAAATTCCTTGCCTCTGTAAATAGGATTCATTCCTCTGCAGTTCATCTCTTCTTCAATTCTTAAAAGCTGATTGTACTTTGCGATTCTGTCCATTCTGGATATGGAACCTGTTTTGATTTGACCGTTCCCTATAGCGACCGCAAGATCTGCTATGGTCGTATCATCTGTTTCTCCGGAACGGTGAGAAATAACGGCTGTAAAATTGTTATTAAATGCAAGTTTTATAGCTGCGATGGTTTCTGTAAATGAACCTATCTGATTAAGTTTTATCAATATTGAGTTTGCAGCTTTTTCATTTATACCGCGCTGCAGCCTCTCTATGTTGGTAACAAAAAGGTCGTCCCCTACGATCTGGATCTTATTCCCCATTTGTTCCCTAAAATGTTCCCAGCCATTCCAGTCATCCTCTGCAAAACCGTCCTCTATAGAAACTATGGGGTACTTTGAACAAAGGTCGCTATAATAAGCCGTCATCTCTTTTGAACTGAGTTTTTTACCGTCTATGTTATATTTTCCATCCTTATAAAATTCGGAGGATGCAGGATCCAGTGCAAAGGAAATATCCTTACCCACTTTATATCCGGCGTCTTTGACAGCCTGAACCATATATTTCAATGCAGTTTCATTACTTGGAAGATTTGGAGCAAAGCCGCCCTCGTCCCCTACGGAAGTTGCAAGCCCCTTGTCATGAAGCACTTTTTTTAGTGAATGAAAAACTTCAGAACCTGCCCTTAATGCCTCGGCAAAAGTATCAAAACCGACAGGTATTATCATGAATTCCTGAATATCTACATTGCTGTCGGCATGCGCTCCGCCGTTCATGATGTTCATCATCGGCACAGGCAGTTTTGGTTTTATATTTGAAAATTCGTGTGTGTTTATGAATTCCCAAAGCGACATTTTATCACTGGCGGCCTGAGCCTTTAATACACCTAGAGAAACAGACAGAATGGCATTTGCGCCAAGTTTGCTTTTATTCTTTGTACCGTCAAGGATTAACATGATCTCATCGCACTTTTTATAATCAGCAGCCATTCCCAATAGCTTGGGAGCTATGAGTTCGTTTACATTATTTACCGCTTTTCTGACCCCTTTGCCGTTATACCTGTTCGTATCGCCGTCCCTAAGTTCAAGAGCCTCATGGCTGCCCGTGGAAGCCCCGCTGGGCACAGATGCTCTTGCCCATATCCCGTTATCCAGATATATATCTGTTTCTACCGTTGGATTGCCGCGAGAATCCAAAATCTCCCTTGATGTAATACCCTTGATCATTGTCATAGGAAATATCCCCCTATTTTATTGTGAGCATCGACAACAGTTCTTTATATCTTTTTTTCACATCAGAAAGTTTAACCTGGGCTATCCTGTTATGTCCAAAGTCTTCCACCATAAAGGATGCCGTTACGGTTCCATATAACATCGCCTTTTTTATTTCATTAAAAGAGCTATAGTTCTTGCAGATGGCAAGGTAACCCGCAAATCCGCCTGCAAAGGTGTCTCCGGCTCCGGTAGGATCTATGACTTTTGTCACCGGATAAGCCGGGACATAGAAGAACTTTTCCCCCACGCTGTATACGAATGAACCATATTCCCCTCTTTTTATTACAACCGTCCTGGGTCCCATTTCTACTATCTTATGAAGAGCTAAAATTATGTTTGTTTCTTTTGTGAGATTTCTTGCTTCATGTTCGTTGATAAGCAATATATTGACCCTTTTTAATACTTTTTTTAATTCTTCAGGTTTTGTATCTATCCAATAATTCATGGTATCACATATAACTATCTTGGCCCCTTTAGCTTCTGTAATCATCTCATACTGCTTTGGTGGATCAACGTTAGCAAGAAACAGTATTTCGCATTTTTTCGCAATGTCGTTTATCCTGGGATTATAGAAAGGAAGTATATTCAGGTCCGTGCTTATCACTTCAGCCTCGTTCATTGCTCCTGAATATCTTGCATGCCAGTGAAATGACTTACCTGCGGAAGAGATCTCTACGTTACTGGTTCCTACTCCTCTTTTATTCAAGAATTTTATGTGGGATT
>JAPLFT010000277.1 GCA_026390535.1 Pseudomonadota bacterium | reverse complement strand
CTCTTATGTATATCTGGGAACAATCAATATTGTGAGAGGATCTATGCTTATGTTTTCATGGAACAAAGCGAACGGAAAGACTTATTACGTCCCTTATGGTTCATTAATTGAGGATAGAGATATGATTTATTCTAATGGTGGTGCATTGATCTACTACCTCTGAGGCAGGCCACATGGCAAGCTACGGGACATCGAAGGCGCGATCGCATTAATGCGCAGCATGTTAGTGGATCCATCGCTAAGTTTGATTCACATGTCCTTCATCCTTGCGGCATGGCCATGGTTATTAATATAAATATAATTAAATTAAAATTTATGCCTCTTATTTTTAATGACACCATATAAAAAATGGACTGATTTATATATGAGTTCTGCTTTCCCGATAACACTGCATTCCGCTAGTTCCTTCCATTTCAAACGAATCATCCGTTCAGACATGTAATTTTTAAACTCGTGTGCCCGCTCGAATTTTCTTGCCAGTTCATTTGCTTTTATTCTTTCCTCTCTGGTAAAATCAGCAGTTTCAAATGATGGCTCCTGAGAAAAATGATGAAATTTAGTATAATCGTCTTCAAGAAAGTGGCCCTGATCCGTAACGAAATCCCAGAGTTCTGTTTTAGGATACGGCCGTGCGGTGTTGAAAGAAACGCCAAATAGAGGGCTCTTTTGAACAAATTCTATCGACTTTCTTATGGTCTCAAGAGTGTCGCCCGGATTTCCTATCATAAAACTCGCACCTACAATTATTCCTGCTGTGGAGAGATTTTTGATACCGGTTGATATTTGTTCGATGGTTTCTCCTTTTTTGATGTTCTTGAGAACCTGCGGATCTGCGCTTTCTATGCCGATAGTGACGCCATAACAGCCTGCAAGTTTCATCTTTTTCGCCAATTCCAAGGGCATATTGTCAGCCCTTATGCCTTGACAACCCCATTTTATATTTATTTGCTTATTTATTAAAAGTTCGCAAAATTCATGTGCCCTTGGAACACTTACGTTAAAGCTGTCATCAATGATGCCAAAATTATTTTCATGCCAATTGTACTTCTTCTTTGCGTACTCAATTTCTTCGATAATATTTATTGCACTTCTTGACCTCCACTTATGACCCCAGATTGTGCCTGCTGCACAGTAGATACAATGATATGGGCAGCCTCGACTTGTCAGTATGGGGTACGAACGGTAATACTTTGTGTTTTTAAAAAGATGAAATGCTGGAAATGGCAGAATGTCTAAATCGGTTATCCACGGCCGAGGTGGGTTTACCACGACGTCTCCTTTCTGCGACCTGAAAATTAGTCCTGGAATAGATGCCAATTGCTTTTGATTTAGGTCGGGCTGATGTTCCAGCAGTTTCACTAGTTCCGCAATTGTTATCTCTCCTTCTCCATAGATTGCATAGTCGATATATTCGCATTGAAGTACATCTCCCAGCGCGATAGTAGTATGAGGGCCCCCCATAATTGTAACAATATTTTTATTTGTTAATTTAATTTCTTTTAGGATATCCGCTGCTCTAGTAAACGAGAAACTGGTGGCACTAATTCCTACAATATCAAAATCCGAATTCCGAAGTTTATGAATTTCATTTTGATCGCATTTCACCAGATCAAATATTTCTATTTTATTTCCATCCCTTTCCAAAACTGCTGCAATGTACTATAGGCGATAGGAAAAGTTAGTGCGAAGATATATACACTTCTAATTTTAAGTCCGATATCAAAGAAAAAGCTTGATAATGACGAATTTATGAAATATTTGCTTTCTTCTACTTCGAATCCACATTTTTCTAATTTTTCCGTCAATTGAGTGAGCGAATAATAATTATTTACGTAACAATCTTTTTTGTGCTTGTCTTGAATATCTTTTTTAATTCCCTTGTATGTAAAACTATCAACAGTTAAAACTAATATGCCGTCAGATTTTAGGACACGATTTGCTTCCTTTAACGCTTTCTCGTCGTTTTTAAAATGTTCCAATGCGCATACTGAAACTACTTTATCGAATATATTTGATGCATAGGGCAATTTTTCAGCGTTTCCGACCTGGAAAGTGCAATCATGGCCTTTGGCAATTAATTTCGCATTTTCTATAGCTCTGCTGCTCAGGTCAATGCCCTGAACCTTACAGCCTCGCATTTCCATTTTGATGCTTTGCTGCCCTGATCCACAAGCTATATCACATACTTTTTCTCCTTTCTTGAGATCAAGGAACTTGAATATTATCTTTGCTTCCCTTGCTTTAACAAAGTTCAAGTAGAGTATATTTTGAGCTAAAAATTTATAAAGATTTCCAGACTCTTTGATCATGCCTAATCATGCCCTCATTGGATATTCATTGCCTAAAACTCAATGATGAACACTAATCAATCAATGAGTTCTGCTTTATGGTTATTAACATTAACTCTTTTGGTACTAAACCAGAATTCCGTCCTTTATTCCCTTATAAAAAGAAGATAAGGCAGTTACATTTTTATATAATATAAAAAAAATAAAAGTTTTAGACCAAAAATCAATAAAAAAGAACCATAACAAAAATGAAGCAAATTGTATTCTGGTCGCATGCTTTTTCATAAACAGAAAATTACTTCTTGTATTATAATATTCATAGAAACCATTTATCTTTTTGGAAGTAGAAGATACCTTATGCCATATCTTTGCTTTTGGGACGTAAAGTACTCTGAACCCCGCCTTCTGGGAACGAACGCAATAATCAGCCTCTTCCCAATATGCAAAATATTCTTTATCTAAGACACCGATTTTGTCCATTACTATTTTTTTAATTAGAAAACAAGAACCTGCAACGTAATCTGCCTCGTCAATCTTGTCCTGCCGTACTTTATCGTCTTTAGTTACTCCAACTCTGTAAGCTTTTCCATTCCAAAAATTGAATTTTCCTCCACAAAACCAAACTCGTTCAGGTTCATTGTAATAGTAATTTACTGCCCCAATTATTCCTGTTTTATCATCACTCTCTCCAATTTTAACCATCTCAGTCAAAAAACTCGGATCCACAATTGTATCGTTGTTCAGCAGAAGTATGTAGTCAAATCCTATTTTTCTTGCATTTATTATTCCCTCATTATTACCCTCCGCAAATCCCAGATTTTTCTTAGATTCTAGCATATTTATTTTCGCAAACTTTTCCATAATTAAATTAATGGATCCATCTGTTGAACCGTTGTCTACAAGCAAGATTTCATAATTAGGGTAAGTTATATGTTTCAATGATTCAAGACACTCGATTGTATCGTCCTTTCCGTTCCAATTAAGGATAATTATGACGACTTTGGGGGATATAGTATGGAATATATCGGGGACGACGTCTAATTTAATCTCAGGTTCATGTTCTACTTTTGGCATTTAATCTGCCTCCACGACTTTCTGAAGTAACATTTTCGCATCTACGTATTCATTTTTTTATATTAAACTCTTATATATAATTCACAAGAGCCCGCACTAGTTTTTCAAAGGGTTTCTGGAATATTCTTAGCCCCTAGTAGTTATTTCTGAAATATTCCCTTACATAAGAAGCATCAGCGCGCGGTTTTGCTCTCAATGAACCGGTCAAC
>JAPLFT010000144.1 GCA_026390535.1 Pseudomonadota bacterium | reverse complement strand
GACCAGAGAGTTTCCTGTAGTGTCCCGATAAGTGGTCACACTTACGGTCAGCCGTCTTTTTTATATCCGCCGATGATTACGATGGATAGCAGTAACGATATGTTTATGGCCTTTGAGTATCAAATTAGTGATTATCCGATTGTAGCCGGAATCTGTATAAACAGCACATATAGAGCGCTGCCGATTTATGGGGATGACTTCGTAAATACGGTTAATGCTATCGCTGAAGCAGATGGAAATATACATGTCGTCGGTAGTATTTATAACTATCGGTATTACTGTACCGGTGGTGAAAACAGTGAGTCGTTTCCTTTTGAATGTGCGGCAATATGGAAGAGCGATACAGATTATACTGCCGAATTCCTGATGGTACCTGAACTCCCTTATGTTTATGCTACGCGGGCGCTGTCGGTATCTGTAGATAATGGCCATATTTATGTACTGGGAAACGGATCGGAGTATCATGATGGCGAGTATTATGTGGACTATGTCGGCTATTGGTTGGACGGCGTGTTTCATGACCAGACAGCTCTTCTTACCTCAATATCAAAAATGTCTTCTTTTTCCGTATCTCAAATAGAGGTTCATAACGGCGTTGTATATGAATCCGGTCAGTATGTTACAAGCGAAACCGGAGGTTATTATTCGCATGTTTTCTATATTAAAGATGGAGTATTAACCGTTCTGGACGATATAGTGGGGAGAAGCGCCGATTTTTATGTAGTTGGAATGAGAGTGGTAAACGGTGTTGTATATATGGCTGTTAATGACTATGATGGCATCACATGGAGACCAACGCCTAAACTTATAGTAGGTAACACAGTAACAACACTTACCCCTAAAGATGATACCTATTTTGCTCAGGCTTACAGCCTTGGAGTAAACAACAGTGGTGTAGCATACGTTGTAGGAGCCATTACACCAAAATTGGGGGGCTTGGACCAGGGTGCTATATGGAGTACGATCGCCGAACCCAAATTCTATGATAACGTTAGTGATTTTACAGGTGTAATACTAAAATAAAAATTAATTGAGAATCCCACCTTTACAATGTAGTATTGGCCTCTAGATTATCTGGAGGTCTTACATGAAATCCGAAAAATTCAAAGGTCTTGGTACTGCCCTTATCACGCCTTTCAGGAATGGCGGTGAGATCGACTATGACATGCTGACTAAACTCATCGAGTTCCAGATAAGATCAGGGGTTGATTATCTTGTTATGGTCGGTACAACGGGAGAAGGTGTAACGCTGGATGATGAAGAGACCACAGAGATCGTTAAGTTCACCATGGACAAGGTTAATAAAAGAATACCGGTTGTTATAGGCTGTGGAAGCAATAATACAAATTCATTACTTAGAAAAATCAGGACACTTAATATGCTTAATCCCGACGGTTATCTTGTTGTCAGCCCCTATTACAACAAACCCACCCAGGATGGTCTTATAGCTCATTACGGCGAGGTAGCAAAGGCGGCTGAAAATATTCCCGTTATCCTGTATAACATTCCGGGAAGGACCGGCGGCTGGATAATGCCTGAAACCGTTTGTAAACTGGCAACGAAACATAATAACATAATTGCAATAAAAGAAGCCAGTGGCAACGTTAATTTTTCCATGGATATGTGCAATACTGTCTCATCAAAAGTCTCCGATTTTGTGTTTTTATCCGGAGATGATGCTCTTACATTGCCTCTTATGGCCGTAGGATACAGTGGCGTAATATCTGTTGTGTCAAATGAAACACCCAAACAGATGAAAGAAATGATAACTCATGCTCTAAAACAGGATTTTATTTCAGCATCTAAAATCCATTACATGCTTTGGGATCTTATGAACGCTAATTTTATAGAAACAAGTCCAGGGCCAGTAAAATATGCGATGAAAAAACTGGGCTATTGCGATGGGAGTGTTAGGCTTCCACTCAGCGAGCTTAAGGATACGGCAAAAATGGATGAAATTTTAAAAGGATATCTATAAATGGATAAAAAATTGGATTTGTCATTAGTCATTATAACCTTAAATGAAGAGAACAGTATAGAGAGGTGCATAGAGTCCGTTAAATTTGCAAAGGAAGTTATAGTCGTTGATTCCGGTAGTACGGATAAAACAAGAGAGTTTGCCGAGTCACTGGGTGCAAAGGTTATTCATCAGGAATGGCTTGGTTACGGTGCACAGAAAAAATTTGCCACACAAAAGGCAACATGTTCATGGGTATTATCTTTGGATGCCGACGAATGGCTGAGTGAATCCCTACAGGATGAAATTCAAGAAGTGGTTTCGCGTGACGGTATGGGTTACAACGTCTATTCCATGAGAAGGTTGAGTCAGTATCTGGATAAATGGATATACCACGGGGGCTGGTTCCCGGACTGGCAGATGAGACTCTTTAAAAACGGTTACGCACAGTGGGACGAAGCAGAAGAGATTCATGAAACGATAAAAACGGAGGAAGAGACAGCAAGGCTGGCAGGCATTATATATCACAAACCGTTTGAGAGCATAAAGGAACAGGTTGATGTGAATTTTAAATACGCAAAATTGATCGCGGAGAAGAAGTTCAAAACGGGAAGAAGGCAATATTCTCCGTATTCCATAATGTTCAAGACTCTTTCGCGTTTTGTGGAGAATTTTATTTTTAAGAGCGGCTTCAGGGACGGTATTAGAGGTTTTATTATAGCTGTTAATTCCGCCCAATCCTATATGATGCAACTCTATCATTTATACAGAAAATCCAACGAAGAAAGGGTCGAATAAATGTCCGGCTTTGTTCATCTTCATCTACATACCAATTATTCAGTGCTGGATGGTGCAATAAAAATACCGGATCTTTCTCACAGGCTCAAAGAAATTGATATGAAAGCCTGTGCTATGACCGATCATGGAGCTATGTTCGGGGCTGTAAAATTCTATAAAGAGATGAAAAACAAGGGAATAAAACCCATAATAGGCTGTGAAGCTTATATGACGGCCGGTTCTAGATTCACCAAGTTAGATGATAATTTTCATCTTGTGCTTCTATGTCAGGACAAAGAGGGATATAAGAACCTTTCTAAACTCGTCACGCTCGCCTACGCTGAGGGATTCTATTATAAACCCAGAATGGATAAAGAACTTCTGGAAAAACACAACAAGGGTTTGATAGCAATGAGCGCATGCCTTAAGGGGGAGATTTCCCAACTGATCCTTAACGGCAGAGAGGAAGAAGCAAAGGTAAGAGCAAAGTGGTACAAGGATGTGTTTGAGGGACGTTTTTATCTGGAACTTCAGGATAACGGTATAGAGGATCAATATCTTGTTAATGAAAAACTGATTAAACTTTCCATGGAACTCGATATACCGATAATCGCAACCAACGATTGTCACTATCTGAAAAAGGATGATGCATTTATTCAGGAAGTTCTCCTCTGTGTCTCTACAAAAAAAACGCTGGAAGATACCAATAGACTGAAAATGTCCACCAACGAGTTCTATCTTAAGACCAATGAGGAGATGGCCGGAGGATATTTTAAGGAATATCCTCAGGCACTGTCCAATACATTAAAGATCGTTGATCAATGTGATTTTTCCTTTAAAACGGGAGTTCATTATCTTCCGGTAATAGGCAAGGACGAGGAAGAAAGCAAAAACATAATAGAGGAAAA
>JAPLFT010000274.1 GCA_026390535.1 Pseudomonadota bacterium | reverse complement strand
TCAACGCCTTTTTCAATACCTGCGTCATATAATACCACAATTTGCAGAATTGGTGTCCAGCTTTCCCATGGGATCATGGTTCGGAAGACCGGATCATGATTATCCTCATTGCAGATTATGACCCACATATCGAAACCACATTCACGCATAACAGCAGGGAGAAGATCATCAAGTCTTTTGCATAATACGTCATTGACTACTCTTGCTTGTTCTCTTAGAGGAAGTATGCACGGCATTTCATGTCTATCCAATGACGACACCTCCATTTACAAACCTGCTTATTATCAATTATGCTGATTAAGGTTAATCATATCAAATGATAGAGAACTTTCGGATACAAACTGCTCAAGAGAAATGGGTGTTCCATTAAGTTCCAGATAATGCTGGATAATGTCAATAACACCATCCGTTGTACGCAACGGTGATATATACTCAGTAATTTTTTGGACTTTTGGATCAGCATTAGATGGACCTGCTGGATGTCCAACCAACCTTAACATTGGAAGATCACCAGACGAATCACCGATACCAACTATATGTTCAAGAGAAATTCCTGTTACTTCCGACAGGAATTGTGTTGCTGATCCTTTATTTACGCCACGGAGAGTAATATCCACTGCTGAGAGTGAATGAGTTATTTCTATTACATCATCATAAGATTTTAATTGTTCTTTCATGTATTCATATAACCATTCTATGTTTTTTCCAGTAGGTGGATTAACAGATATGCAGTATTCTTTTCCACGCTCTATCTCACCTTTCATATTTTCAATCATTTTAATTACGTGACTGCGTATCTCTATCATAGCTTTACCGACACTTGATGTAATACCAGGATGCCATAAAATTTTTTTAGTTGTTGGATAATAAAGTCCAGACCCATTTTCAAGAATAGATGGAATATCGTCCCACATAGCACCAATAGCTTGAAGAGCCGCTTCGCCATAAGGGAATTGCCGTCCAGTACACAAAGCAAATGGAGGACAATCTGAAATTGATCGCATTATTGAAATAACATCATTTAGTTTTGCAATATTATGTATTGGCCAAGGAATTCTTCCTCCACCAGGTTCTGTAACACAGCCTTCCCAATCACATAAAATAAGTTGAATTGACATTTCTATGTCACTCATCTTTCATTTTCCTTTCATACAGGAGCAAGTTCAATATTCACGCTGTCGTTAAGTTTGTATACTTCAACTTTACCTGAGTTCCATACGTTTTCAAAATGTTCCATATATTTTCCAAATAGCTGTTTATCTTTGGTCTTTTCTATTAAATATGTTGGAGAAACTTTACCTGTTAGTTTATAGAGATAGTTTGTCACTAACATTTTTTCTCCAACCTTAACAATATTACAGTATGGTATAATATCATAAAACCCAAACTTAAAAGAACCTTTTGCATCTTTTGTGGCTTCTAATATTTCCTTTATGGTTTTTTCAAGAGTAGGCAAATCGTCTATATTCATCAAACATTTAACGTCGTTGTTTTCATGTTTAATTCTTATTTTTGTTTCTACTCCATCAAGTTTTAAAATAAGAATACGAATGTCACTTCCTTGTTTTATCCTTTCCTT
>JAPLFT010000060.1 GCA_026390535.1 Pseudomonadota bacterium | reverse complement strand
CACCAGTGATGAAGTCGGTCCGGGACTTATATCATGGCATCCCAAGGGCGCGCGCATAAGATACGTAATAGAGAATTTTTGGAAAAAAGAACATTACAAGAACGGCTATGAACTGGTTAATACTCCTCATATAGGTCGGGCACTGTTGTGGCAGACTTCCGGTCATCTGGATTTTTACGCCGAAAACATGTATTCACCGATGGAAATAGACAAGAGCGATTACTATGCAAAACCGATGAATTGCCCGTTCCACATAATGATATATAAGACGGCAAAACATTCTTACAGGGATCTTCCTCTTAGATGGGCGGAGCTTGGCACCGTCTATAGATATGAAAAATCAGGAGTTTTACATGGACTTTTAAGAGTACGGGGATTTACCCAGGATGATGCCCATATAATATGCGCACAGGAACAGATAGACGACGAAATAGTAGAGGTTTTAAGATTCTCTTTAAAACTATTAAGAGCATTCGGCTTTGAGGATATAAAAGCCTATATTGCGACAAAACCGGCAAAAGACTGTGTCGGCGACGAGGCTAGTTGGGACAAAGCTACAAAGGCCCTTAAAAAAGCAGTAGATAAAGAACATGTGGATTATTCCGTTGACGAGGGTGGCGGATCTTTTTACGGTCCCAAGATCGACCTTAAGGTAAAAGATGCCCTGGGCAGGGAGTGGCAACTTACTACGATACAATTCGACTTCAATCTGTCTGAACGTTTTAATATGACATACACTGACAGTGAGGGAAAAGACAAACGCCCATTCATGGTCCACAGGGCATTATTGGGTTCGCTAGAAAGATTCTTTGGCGTTTTGATAGAACACTACGCCGGTGCATTCCCTGTTTGGCTTGCCCCTGTTCAGGCAAGACTTCTTTCTGTAACTGACAGAAGTGATGATTTTATAAACGTACTTGAGAAAAAATTAAAGGATAACGACATCAGGGTTGAGTCGGATATAAGGAACGAATCAGTCGGTAAGAAAATAAGGGAGGGAAGATTGCAGCGTATTCCGTATCTTGTCGTAATAGGCGACGCGGAAGTTCAGAATAATAATATAACCGTCAGGAATAGGGATACTCAGGAACAAAAAACCCTTACTGTGGAAGATTTTATAAGTATTCTTAAAAAGGAAGATGAGATCAGATCTTTAAAACTATCAATTTAGTTTTTTATTCTTGTTTTTGATTTCCGCGGTCCCGGTCGTCTTTAACTCGAGCTTTTCGTCTTCTCTGGGATCGGATATATTTTCTTTCATATATTTATTCCGTGTCGCGGTAGCAGTATCTATCTGTAATGTCGTTTTGCTATCCCTATCCCTGTCTCTATCTCTGTCTCTATCCGGATTTATCCCTGTGGCAACTGCATTTGTTTTACTCATGACTTCAGATAGATTAATCTGTCTTTCCTCTATTCTATCCTGACGGTAATACATCCTTCCGCCTATGATAAGGATTGCCACCAATGCGGAAACCGCTATCGCGGCCTGAGGCTGCATAATTGTTACTCTGAACGTATTTAAAATATCAGCCACATAACTTGTAATTCTTTCTCTGCGCTCAGCTCTTGCTGTCCTGTGAGCAGGCAACATTTCTATTGCAGCATCGATTCTTTTAAGTTGTGCATTAAAATATTGTTCGCTCGGAAGAGGCATAGATAATCTTTTTAGATTGGTTATTATCCTCTCTGTGGCTTTTATCTCATGTTGGCATGTTTTACATGCATTGATGTGTTTTTGGATATCAGAGGGTATAGGATCTTGTGTATATGTATTTACAATATAGTCCTGTGCGGTTTCACACAGATCTGAAGGTTTATCTTCAAAAACTTTTTCCGTTATCCTGTCGGCAAGAGTTGCAAAATATTCGTCCACAGCCTCTTCTCTTGTGTTTATCTTTGACAGATCCGATATGAGCGTTACTGTCTGTTTATATTCTTCCTTGCATTCACAACATGACTCTATATGGGCCTCTATTTGCTCGGTTCTTTCTTTGCTGAGTGTTCCCTCAAAAAGATCTACCAGACTTTCTCTTACCTCTTTGCATGAACAATCGAGCCCTTTCATTATCTTATTCTCAAGGTTTGTAAAGTATTCCGAATCAGCCTCTTTTGGCAGACCGATTTCCAGCTTCTTTATGTTTTTTACAAGTCCCTTAAGTTTTTTATAATCGTTATTACTCATGTATTCTCCGGGCTTTACACAGCATCCATTATTTTTGCATGTTTTCTAAGGCTGTTTATAGCATGTCTAAAATTCGCTTTTGCTGTATCATAAGGACATTCCATTATTTCTGCTATCTCTTTAAACGGTAATTCATCAAATATCCTTAATGTCAGCGCCATTTTTTGTTTTGCCGGCAGTTTTTCTATTTCCTCCGTCAAAACTTTCTGAAGCTCCTGCTCCTCTATACTTTCTCCCGCTCTTGGTGTTACATGAAGTACCACACTTTCATAATCCACCATGTCTCTTAGCGAGCTTGCCTT
>JAPLFT010000321.1 GCA_026390535.1 Pseudomonadota bacterium | reverse complement strand
ACACTTCCACCGTCTTTTAAAAGAAAAAACGTATAGAAGGGACCCAGGATAAGAAATGTAATAAAAGAAGATATAAGTTTTGGAACGGCTCTAACTATTCCCTGGGCAAATTCCGCGCCGTAATCTTCTATACGCTCTACAAATCTTAGATCATTCAGAAACACATAACTCTGAGAATATCTGTCTTCCAATATTTTTATTTTCTGAACTATCAAAGAAAATATTTTTGGAGATTCTGCACTCAGATTATCGAACTGTGCGATTATACCGGTATAGGAAGTCTGATAGATTATGAAAATGATACCGGCAACTACGACATACACCATTAATATGGATAACCATCTGGCGATTCCCCAGCTTTCCATCTTGTTTATTACTGGATAAAAAAGATATGCGGCAACAATAGAAAGTAGAGCCTGCCAAAGCATACCGGGAACATTAAAAACTACAATAAAGCAGAGTACAACTATAGCTACAAAAAAAAGGAACCTGAGAATAACTTCTCTTTCTGCCCTGTTCTTAAATATAACCACTTAATTTTCGAACCTCAGCTTGTGAAGCTCTTCAGTGAATTGCTCTATTCTTTCAGCCAATGCCTGTGCGATCTTGAGAGAAAGTTTAAGACCAAGAGAGGGTCTTGTGTTTATAATCTGTATAAAATCCGGCTTAAAAAAACCTATAAGAAGGGTCGGTTCCATAACTTTTGCAGTAGCATTTCTTACTGATTCATCTTCGACCAGTGCCAGTTCACCAAAAAAATAACCATCTTTTAAGTACACAATTTTAAGTATTCTCTTATTTGCAACACCTGTTTTAGGATCTACAAAAACCCTTTCGGCCTCTATTAAAATTTTGCCGTTCACTATTATGTACATACCGGTCCCGGCCTGATGCTGCTCAAAAACATTTTCTCCAACATTATATTTACGTATATGTACGGATTCCCTGATTATGGACAACTCAGAGGCATTAAAAGAATCGAACAGAAAACACTTTTTGAGTGTATTCATTATCAACTCTTCATCTTTGTCTTTTCTAAAAATGGAAGACCATGTGTGTGTCATAATAACTAATTTATAACAGGTTCTTGCATAACTCAAGGACTTATAATAATCTCCTTTAGAGTATGGATAATATGTTCAGAGTGTTACGTCCCGCAGCAATGTTCATAGTACTGTTCACCGGTGTGGTGCTTACCATAATGGTCTATCCGTTCAGGTTTATCGGGATAAACATGGACTACTATACAATGAGCTTATGGGCAAAGATCACTCTGTGGATATACAAGATAAAAATAGTCAGGCTTGGAAAAAGATCAAAACAACCCGCGATAATCGTGACAAACCATATTTCATACTGGGATATACTTACAATTTCAGCGTCTTTTAAGGCTTTTTTTGTATCAAAGGCCTCAGTAAAGCACTGGCCCCTGATCGGATGGGGAGCAAGGTTCGCAAGGACCATTTTTATAGTAAGAGAAAAGACGATGAGCGCAGTTGATGTATTGAACAGAGAGGCGGTAAAACTCATCCATACCGGTAATAGCGTCGTTATGTTCGCAGAAGGCACAACATCTATAAATCCATGTCTTCCATTTAAGAATGGTGCATTCCATATGTCCAAACAGACCAACAGCCCTATTAAGCCCATTGCTGTTTATTACAGCAGGATGGATTTCATCCGATGGATAGATGATGAATCTTTTGTTCCTCATCTATTAAATATGACCAAGATCCCGGCGAGTGTTTGCTATATATATGAACTCCCTCTTATGTATCCCGCAGATTTCAGGACCGTCAATGAGATGAAAGAGAAGTGTCAAAGACTGGTACAGGAAAAAATAGATTATATTAAGAAAGATCTAGTCAGGGAGAAATAGATGAAGAAACTCTTGATAAAGACGGAGTTAAATATAAGTCGATACTCAGTAGGGATCGCGGATAATTACAAGGAAACAGATGAACTCCATAAATTAAGATATGACATCTTTAACGTGGAACTTGGCGAAGGCATAAAAGAGAATGAAGCTATTCAGCGTGATATAGATAAGTTTGATGCCCACTGTGACCATTTAATAGTTAAAGATAACTCAGATGAAAAAATAATTGCAACGTACAGGATCCATCCCAGCTGGCAGATACATAACGAGGGATTTTATACATCCACCGAATTTAATATATCAAAACTTGGATTGGAAAAACGACGTACAATAGAAGTAGGTAGGGCATGCATACACACAGAGCACAGAGGAAATCTGGTAATAGCTATACTCTGGATGGCAATAAAGGAATATTGTACAAATAACAAGGTAGAGGCATTATTCGGCACAGCAAGTGTTCCTAAATGCAACATAGAGGAATTGTCGGCAATGTATCAGAGTCTTGTAAGCAGGGGACACCTCATCAACGATGGATCTGTCACACCTTTACCGGAACAGCGTGCGCATCTTATACCAAATCCTCCGGAAACTTTTAGAAAAGAACTTTTGGGCAGCCTGTTAAAAGGATATTTAAAACTCGGAGCAAAACTTATCGGCGAACCGGTTTTTGATCCAATATTCAGATGTTATGATTTTTTCGTTATACTTGAGATGAAAAATGCGAATTGGGACTATATTGACTCACTTGCAAAATTCCTCAATCTGGAATCCTGAAAAAAGAATCTTAAATTAATTCATTCTAAATTTTAAAAAAACTTTACGAGCATTTTTCGGTCCTTGCTTGGGCAAAACTAATGAGAAGGCTAAATTTAAATTAAACTACCTTGAATTTTTAAATACGTTATGAGCATTTTTGGTACTGGTAAGTACCAAAAAGCGCAGTGTATTTCAAAAATTCGAGGTAGTTTAATTAAGATTCAACTTTTTCAGTCTTAATCTTTTTCTTGAGGTTTGCCCAAAAATCCATACGTTTTTTTATCTCTTTCTCAAAGCCGTAGGGACCAGGCTTGTAGAATGTAACATCTTGCAGGGATTCCGGTAAAAAGTCCTGACCGGAGAATGCATGTTCCGTGTTATGGTCGTACTGATAATCTTTTCCATAATCCAGTTCTTTCATCAACTTAGTCGGTGCGTTCCTTATATTTAACGGCATAGGCTCGTTCCTGGTATTTTGTACAGCACCCTGGGCTTCTCCAAATGCAGTATATATATGATTAGATTTAGGAGCCGTGGCAAGATACACCACACACTGTGCAAGTGCGGTGCTACATTCAGGATAACCGATAAAGTCCACAGCATCCTTTGCAGCCATTGCCTGAAGTACAGCGTTAGGGTCCGCCATGCCGATGTCTTCACTTGCAAACCGCATCAGCCTTCTGGCTATATAAAGGGGGTCCGCTCCACCCTCTATCATCCTTGCAAGCCAGTATAACGCCGCCTGTACGTCCGATCCTCTAAGGGATTTATGAAGCGCAGAAATGAGATTATAATATTCCTCGCCCCTTTTATCATAGGCGATCTTTCTTGAGCTCACAGCCTCTTTAATATAATCAAGCGCAATATGTCTAATGCCAATATTGTCTGGTTTTACACCATTGGTCGCAAGTTCAAGCGCATTAAGAGCTGTCCTTATATCTCCGTTGGATATGTTGACAAGAAAATCAAAAGCATCTTTATCCAGTTCGGGCCTGAGTCTGCCAAGCCCCTTTACATCGTCGGTAAGTGCACGGTTTATAATCTGTGCTATATGTTCGTCCTTTAACGGATACAGAACATAAACCTGGCATCTGCTAAGCAGAGCGCTTATTATCTCAAAAGATGGATTCTCTGTGGTAGCACCAATCAATATTATCGTCCCATGCTCGACGTGAGGCAAAAGGGCGTCCTGCTGTGCCTTATTAAATCTGTGTATCTCATCTATAAAAAGGATCGTGTTCTTTTGAAAAAGACCGATATTTTTTTTTGCATCCTCTACTATATCCCTTACGTCCTTAACACCCTGAAGCACTGCGCTAAAGGCTGCAAAAGGTTTTTTGGTTACGTTGGCTACAACGTTGGCAAGAGAGGTTTTGCCACACCCAGGAGGTCCCCAGAATATGCAACTGCTCAGATTTCCCTCTTCCACCGATTTACGGAACAATCTACCCTGCGCCGTAAGGTGTTCCTGTCCGACGAATTCATCAAAACTCACGGGTCTTAATCTGTCTGCAAGAGGTGTTGTATTCATAATATTATTTAATTTTTATACTATTAGCCTTGTTGGGATCATCCAGTCTTATTATCCTGTTGGGTTCTATTGATTCTATCTGCTTGAATGAGGACGCAAGCTTTTTAATTTTTTCAATACCCGGGTCGTTTTTGAGCGAGATCTTGAGTATGTCCT
>JAPLFT010000164.1 GCA_026390535.1 Pseudomonadota bacterium | reverse complement strand
AAGTTTAAACGAATTGGTTAAATAATTTATTATTACGCTTAATGGCAATACATGGGTAGAAAAAGTAATACCGCTTATATCTTCTTTCTTTATTATTTTCACATCCCCGGGTTCTAGTCCCATATGGGCTGAATCCAGAAGGATAAGATGTGTTGGCGCAAATCTTCTTATATCACCGGTAAAGTTCTCCGGCGCGGTAGCCCCATAAATTACTTGGAGCTTTGAGTTCAGGTCGCATTTATCCTGTCCGCATTTTTTTATCAGGTTTTCAGCTATAAGAAGGCCTGCGCCATCGTCGGCCCTAAGTTCAGAGCCAACTCCAAGTACAGTGATCTTTGCAGCTTTTTTGTCTATACCGGCAAAGGCGTCTTCAAGTGATCTTATTATAGTATCTTTCATTTATATTTTTACCTTAAGTTTTCTTTTATCTAATTGAGCCAGTTCAAAATTCGTAGTTGCGCGCAATGCTTTCTTTGGACAAGTATCCACGCACTGAGCACAATAAATGCATTTATCCAGATCAACAGTAGCCTCGAATTTATCTCCCACCTTCTCTATGACTATTGCATTGGCGGGACAATCCTTCATACATAGCTTACAGCCTATACATTTTTCTGCCTCAAATTTAAGCCTGCCTCTGAACCTGTCCGGTATGTTAGCGGCCTTGGCAGGATATTTTATAGTTGCTGGTTTTTTTGTGAGAGACTTTAAAACCTCTCTTAACATCTTACCCGGTCTGATCATAAAAACACTCCCTTGACTATGAGTACTAATAGGATCTGTGCAAAGGCTATGGGAGCAAAATACTTCCAACAGACCTTGACCATTTGATCTATTCTTAGTCTCGCAAAAATTGTTCTGAACAGTGACAGTAAAAATACGACGAAACAAACCTTAACAATATAAAGCACAAAAGCTATTGCAGGGTTTAACGTCAATCCAAAAGGCAGGAATACTGCGGCTATAAGGGATGCACCGACTATCATTTCCATATCTATTGCCATCCTAAAAAGCGCAAGAAGTCTTCCGGAATACTCTGTAAAAGATCCTCCGACTATTTCTGTTTCCGCCTCTGCGATATCGAATGGTACTTTTTCAAGCTTTCCAAGTAAGGCGATAAGAGAAACAAACAACCCGGCTATGTTTATCAACATCAATGCCGGATGATTATTATAATAAATAGCGGCATCACTCAGCGACCATGTGTCTGCCAATACCATTGGAGAAAGAATTCCTAAAAACAAAAGGACTTCATATGAAAACAATTGTGTAAGTGTTCTTACGGCGCCTATAGCAGCATACATGGAAGTTGAAGACCATCCGCCAAGGAAGAAAGTCACAGTCGGTATGGTCAATAAATAAAGGACTACGATAACATCACCCGTAAAAGAAAAGAGGGAATTCACACTCCATAGAGGAATGTAAAAAAATGCGGTGGTTACCGCAGTAAGCGCCAGTATCGGCATGAACTTGAATATTTTTTTATCTGCTTCCTCCGGAATTATCTCTTACTTTGCGGTTAGTTTTATAAAATCCGCTAGTGGTTGAAAAAATGGAGGTCCCTGTCTGTTCTGAAATCTTGCATAGAGTATTCTATCCACGTACTCAAATATAAGACCCATCAGACCCAGAAATAAAAAGCCGGGGAACACAATAATGTTAAAGAGCGCTGAAGCTATAGCCATCTTAGTCCACCTTCCTTAGATCTGCGTATTTTTTATTCAACTCCGTAAAATCAACATCTTTTTCTCTTCTATACCACTCTATACTCTGTTTCCTTAAAACGTCCCACTCCAGCATATTAGATGAACCGTTAACGGTATTAACAACTTTTATCATTCTGTCTGTGCATGAGAAACAAGGGTCTATAGCGGCGATAGTAATAGGAACGTCCGCTAAATTGTTGTTCTCAAGCATTCTGGAAACAGACTGAAGGTTTGCAAGCGTAGGGGCTCTCAGTTTTACCCTTTCCGGCATATCTGTTCCATTAGCTTTAACATAGTGAACGTCCTCTCCCCTTGGAGCCTCGTATCTTGATGTTGCTTCCCCTGCCGGTACTCTTCTGGGAAATTTTACTGTTATATCTCCGTCAGGTATATTTTTTATAAATTGACGGATCATCTTGTACGTTTCCATCAATTCACCAACACGCACCAGAGTCCTTCCATATACATCGCAATGATTATCCGTAATGACGTTAAAATCCACTTCATCGTATGCAGCATACGGATCATCTTTTCTTGTATCCCTTGGCATTCCCGATGCCCTGCCCGTAGGTCCGACTGTTCCCAGTTTGTATACATCCTCTTTGGATATGTAACCAACACCGGCCAATCTCTTTATAAGTGTTGTTTCTTCCGTTGCCACCTTTATGTAATATTTTGTTCTTTCCTCTAAAATATCCACGGCTTTGAGTATGTCTTCCTGTTTTTGTTTATCTATATCCCTTCTTACTCCACCAAAAGTATTCATTCCGTAGTTGACCCTGTTACCGCTTATCGCAGCAAGAAGGTCCATTACAACTTCTCTGTCTCTCCATGAATACATAAGAAGAGTGTCAAAACCAACTTCGTGCCCGGCAACACCCAGCCATAACAGATGACTGTGTATCCTTTCAAGCTCACCCATTATTGATCTTATATATTTTGCACGTTTTGGTATCTCTATACCGGCAATTTCCTCTACAGCCTGAATAAAAGCTGTTGAATGAGAATGTGAACAGATACCGCATACTCTTTCCAATAAATATATATTTTGTATATATGTACGACCTTCCGCCGCTTTTTCTATTCCCCTGTGATTATAACCAAGCCGCATTCCAACTTCCTGAATTCTTTCTCCGTCTAAAGAGATAAGAAAACTCTCCGGTTCTTTCAACGCCGGATGTTGAGGTCCAATCGGTATTTTTATGATCCCCATATTAGTTCTCCTCTTTTTTATTTAACATTTCTTTCTTCCATTCCTTCCTTAACGGATATTGACC
>JAPLFT010000234.1 GCA_026390535.1 Pseudomonadota bacterium | reverse complement strand
TTTATTGATAACTCAGTTATGCATGTGGCTATAAAAAATATTACAATGGCTATATCCTTTATGGGATCAGAATATCTGCTTTGGGTTTTGGTATTTGTAGCTTTTATCGCAGTATCAAAGTTTTATGAACAGCACCTGATCGCCTCTTTAAAAGGGGTTAAATATTATCAGATTATAGAAATATTTATCGCAATAGGGATATCCCTGGGCGTAAGTTTTTCAAATTATGATCTTTCTCATCCGATTCCCATAATGTGTATAATACCATTTATAATACTCGAAGCAAAATATCTGAACATAGTAACCAAAATACCTTTCAATTTAATATTACCCACGCTGGAAAAGCTTTTGGACAAGGGGTATAGATATAAAAGAGAGATCACCAGAACGGTTTATATAAGATGCGGATATCTCACTAAATTAACTATAAATAAATTTTCTTTATTCTCTAAAATCATATTGGAAAAAATAAGATCTCTTTATTCACGGTCTATTATCTACACAATAAGGGGTTTAAGACGTTTTATATCTCTATCTGCCGGGTTGCTTGAGACCAGGCTAATAAAAAGGATAAAAACGGAAGAATTAATAGCCATCATTTCTGCGATAATAATATTATTAATATATTTTTTGGGAGATAAATAATGGAATTACAATTAAATCTTCTTATCTTGCTTCCTCTGGCGGGGTTCATCATTGAAATCATAGTCCCCAGATTTTTTAAGAGAATGGAGGGGTTTAGCTCTATTTTATTCTCTCTTTTAACCATGTGCTTGGCTTTTTTCTTTTGCAGTAATTTTGATACTAACCTAAAAGGTGTTCAATTTATTTATAAGTATCCATGGATCCCGGGTTGGGAGATAAATTTTAAATTAGCATTAGATGGTATCGGCTGTATCGGTATAATGCTCATTTCTACGGTGTTTTTTATTCTCTCTATAATATCCAAAATCGATAAAAAAGACTACCGCTACTATTCTATGATCATGTTACTGCAGGCTTTTGTAATGGGATTTTTAGTTTCATACGATTTCATATTGAAAATATTATTTTGGGAAGCATCATGGATACCCATTTTTTTCTTACTTATCATATCTGTAAAAAAGAGATTTGCTCTTCTTTATTCAAAATACTGGTTCTTAAGTGAGTTCCTTATAATTGTAGCATGCATATTACTATTTAATAATACAGGTGTTTCTTACGACCTTGAAAAGATTGTGCAGATAAAAATCGGAGGAGAAAGGATATTCTCCGTTATTTTCTTTTTTATGATGGCCGGAATAATGATCCGGGCCTTTATATTCCCCTTTGATTCATTCCTAAATAAATCCATTCAGGCCTGCGAGCATAATGTTTCAATAATTCTAGGCGCTATTATGCCGATCCTTCCGTTCTTTTTTATGACATCCGTTATGTTGCCGTTATTTCAAAAAGAGATGTTTAACTATACAAACATTCTGGCTATAATTTTACTAATAAGCATTTTTATCTGTGCAATAAAACTTTTTATAGATAAAAAAATATCGACAATAGTATCAACTCAAATTCTTCTATTTAACGCTATGACTTTTATATGGTTAATACGACCGACCAATAATCTTTTACAGGCATCTTTTGAAATAATCGTAATAAAAGCTTTATTTAATATAGCTCTTATTTACTTCGGGAGATTAATAATACTGGAATATAAAATCAAAAATAATTTTGATCGTTGGATGTTCGTTATTTGTCTGATTTTATCTTTTGGTCTGCCCGGCATCATAATGACGGCTCCGCTGTTCACGCTTATCTCCAGCTGGTATGGAATAGCACCCTATGTAAGTATCTTGTTAATGGTGTTTTTAATGTTTATTTTCTTATATACCTGCATAAATATTATACCTCTTTTTAACCCCAAAGAGCCTTCCTCGGGTTATAAAGCGGTATTATCTGTAAAAAATATATTATTTTTAATCATGATATTTGTTTCTCTATCAATTTCCATATGGCCTGATTATATTCATTATTTTTCTAAAAATTATTATAGAACGTTCATAGGAAGGAATTATTAATGGACGTAACCATCCAAACATTATTTAAAATTTATTTATCGCTTTCTTTTATCTTGTTCTTTTTTACATATAGTAAAAAACACAAAATCTTTGAAAAATTAAACTTAATATCTTTTATGATCGGCTCTTTCTGTCTGTTATCCTTTAGATCTGAACTTATTGTTTTTTGTTCTATGGCACTTATGCTTATATCTTCTTATGGATTTGCACTTACAAGGATAAGGCCGAATAAATATACCATAACCGCGGTTGCCTTATCTGCAATACTAATATTGCTCTATAAAGTAACACCGCATATCTCTGTTATAATGTTGCTCCTGTTTATAATCTCTTTGTGTTTTGCAGCCAATGAAAAATCGATAGAAGCCTTTATTGTATTGTTCATATTACCCGTTATTTTATATCTTTGTATAGATTACACCTCTTACAATAACTCCAGACTTTTATTCCCTATGGTAACTCGTGTAACAGGCCTTGCTTTTATTGTAGTATCCTCATTTGTTCTTCTTTCCAGAAAATTTGAAAATAAAAAGATGATATCCTATGCATTTTTCTATATCGGCCATTATATTTTTGCCATTGGCGTTAAAACGCCGGAATCCATAACTCTGGCTGTAATGTTTACCTTTATTATGCCTTTTATATATTCATCTGAACCTGATTTTATCTCTGTCTTCAATCTTTCTATGCTGCCTGTTTCTCCTGTTTTCATCCTAAAGACGGCTCTTGTTATGATAGTTATAAAAGCCAATATGCTCCCGGAAGCCGCTATAATCGTAGGTTGTTCTCTTATAGTGATGGTTTTATGCGTATCTGATCTGTCAAATATAGTCTTCCGTCCGTTTAAAAGAAAAGCGGGAATTCCTGTCCTTATTCAGACCGTATCAGTAGCCGTACTATTATTGTCCATAATCTATCTTGATACCGTTAAAAATGTCATTAAAATAACAATTAAGGTTATAAATGGATAAAAAATTCCTGGTAAAATTCAAGGATGATGTAGTTCGTGGTCCTTTCACAGAAAGTGAAATAGACGACATGATATATGAAAGTGTCTTGGTGGGAGAAGAACAGATAAAAGAATATCCTGACGGCGAATGGATTGATATAGGGAAAATTGACCATTTCTATGATGCTTTTTTGGGTGCTTTTGAAATCCAGAAAAACACGAACAGAGAACAAAAGGACACTTTTATAGATTCCCCTACCCATACGGATGTGGCGGAAAAGACGGTTGTCAAGGTGGATGAATCACAAAAGAAAGTCGATGAAGCTGAAGAAAAAAACCAGACACAACTTTATACCCGTGAAGATATAAAAGAAATATCGGAATCCATGGT
>JAPLFT010000139.1 GCA_026390535.1 Pseudomonadota bacterium | reverse complement strand
TTTATAATATTTTGCGATATATTTTGTTAAATGAATAAGTGCAGATTTTATAGTTGCATATTCAACAGGGACGGTCATCTTGGTGTTTTCATATATCTCAAATCTGGGGGTAACAAATCCATATATCGATGCTATATTAACTATGTTTCCGTATCCTTGTTTAGAAAAGAATTCTGCGAGTTGCTGTGAAACCAGAAAATAACCACCCAAATGTAAATTCACATTCTCACAAAAATCTTCATACGTAACTTCTTCAAATTTTCGTCCATAATTTTTATTTCTAGGGTACGCGTTGTTTACCACGGCGTCTATTTTCCCATATTTAGATGTAACATAATCGATCATTTCAACGATAGATGATTTAGAAGTTATGTTCAATTTAAAATAATCAATATTTTTCCTTGAAGCAATAATCTCTTTAGATCTAACTGAATCAACATCTGCTATTATAACGGTCGCACCATTCTCAGAAACAGCATTAACGAATGCTTCTCCCAATAACCCTGCTCCCCCTGTAACAACTATAACTTTATTCTTTAATAATTCCATTTTGATCTCTTTAATTCTTTTTTCTAAAAACGGGTTTAATTACTTTACCCTTCAAATACTTGGTTACACCATCTTCCAAAGCAGCAGCATATACACCCAATGATTTATCCACGCCTTTAAGTGTCATCTCCAGCTCTTTGTCCCCATGTTGGTAACAAAGCGCGATGCATGCCATTAAGATATTGCTGTTTACCATTTCCTGAGAAAACAGCGTTCTAAACTCAAGAGAAGAATTATTGTTTCTGTCTTTAGTCATGTAATTTGGCGAGCACGGATAGCCCTGAACTTCAAAGTAATCTGATATTCCATGTTTCTTTGCTAAATTATTCATACCATCTTTAAGTTTCTGCCCATAATCCCAAACGTGTCCGATAACATCCAATTCTTTATATACTTCAACTGTTTTAACAAAAGCGCCAAGACCACACATTTCTGCTCCATGTGTAGTTGAAATCAAAAAGACTCTATCTTTGTTCGGATCAGTGATCCCGCCCAAATTCATTATCTCTTTTTTCCCTACAAGTGCTGCTACTGAAAAGCCATTTGCCATTCCTTTACCGAAGGTGGACAAGTCAGGCGTTATATCAAAATATTTCTGTGCGCCCTGTAAATCCCATCTAAAACCGGTAATCATCTCGTCTAAGATAAAGACCGCTCCATTCTTTTTACATAGATCCTTTATCTTATGCAGAAAATTATCTACAGGTGCATCTAAAGTAACAGGTTCTAGGATTACTGCAGCTATTTGATCTTTATATTCAGTAAAAAGTCTATTTAGCGATTCAATGTCATTATATTTAAATTTAATAGTTAATGATTTTATCTCATTCGGGATACCACAATCTACGGGGGTGCTTCCAATAAACCAGTCATCATAAGAAAAAAACGGATGGTCTGAACAGATGGCAATATATTTTTTTCCAGTATACGCTCTAGCCAATTTTACTGCGGCGCTTGTAACTGTTGATCCGTTTTTTGCAAATTTAACCATCTCAGCGCTAGGGATAAGGGATGTTATGGTTTCTGCAGCTTTTAGCTCTATGGTAGATGGACGTGTTAGGTTGTTACCTTTATATATCTGCTCAATTGCAGCTTCCGCGATTGGCTTATAACCGTACCCTATTGTAACAGCTCTTAGGCCCATTCCATAATCCAAGTATTTATTGCCATCAGCATCCCATACATATGCACCATTACCCCTATCAAGGATCTGTGGTGCGTTTTCTGGGAACTGATCAAGGCCTCTGCTATAAGTATGTGCCCCGCCTGGAATTAAATTGTTCAATCTTTCATTGTAATTCATTTTAATAACTCCTATTTTATTTTCTCTACTCTATTTAATAATTCCAATACCGCTATGTCTTTGTCCAAGTTATTGGGAAATTTGGATTTTTTATCTACGGCATTTATATATGAATCAATTTCATCTATGTACATCTGTTCCGCTATGTTTTTATTATACCCTTTTGCAGCGGCTGTGATTTCTTGTTTATATGATATCCATTCCTTATTTTTTGCATCATAAACATTTACCTTTGGCTCATCCCATTTCCACATTATTTGGCCATATTCCATGTTTACGACCAAATTTCTTATTGCATATCGGGAAACAACGTCCACCAATAGTGTTCCTAG
>JAPLFT010000181.1 GCA_026390535.1 Pseudomonadota bacterium | reverse complement strand
AGATTTTGACATTTCTTTGGCAAGTTTAAAGCACGGAAAGGCTATATCGCCCATATCGGATTGAGGAGGCATTGCCAGAGTAGAATAAATCTCCGCGCTGTCTATGCCGAGCGTTTTGGATATCAGTTTAGATATCTGTTCTTTAAATTCCTTCAATCCAGCTCCTTAAGGCTGTTATTCATAATACCTTCAAATCCCAGATAGGGTTTTTCTTCTCTTCCGCAGGATATGATCCCTCTTGAGATCTTTGTCCCCTTAATTTTAACAGGTATTCCCGTATATACAACATCGCCCTGCTCAATATTGGACAGCGACTTATAGAGTTCCGTTCCAAATTCATCGGAGTTAAAATCCGGATATATTTCTGGGTCAAAGGTATCCATACTGGGAATTATTCTTTTTAATATCTGATACATCTTCAAAGCTTTATTTCTATGGATAGAATTATCAACGTCAAAATTACCGTATCCCATAAAGGAGGTAATTCTTAGTACGGCAGATTCCTCTTCTAAGAACGTCCTGACAGCATATACATTGTCATAATTCAACAATTGCGACTTATCTGCATCTATATATATCAACCATCTGTTCATGGATTTTGGAACGGCATCAGCAGGTATCTTTATGTACAGGGAATATGGATATAGAATATGGTCACTGTAATCGTTCTTTACTTCGAACATCCTTTGTACAAAAACGGATTTCATGTGATCATAATCGGAAATAATAAGTCCGGAGTGTATTGGCTGTTTACCGGTATCCATATTGATATTAAATTTTCCGGATTTTCTTTTAATATCTATTTCACCATTAAAATGCTCGCTGTCCACACTCTTTGATAACATTTTAAGGATATTGGATCTAAAAGAATAAATCCCGTCATTAGGTACAGACACCCCGTAAATGACGGAAGAAAGTATGGATATGGCTTCCAGCGCCGGAAATTTCTTTTTATGTACACCTGAAAAAACAAACAATATGGCATCCAGTATGGAGCGAACCTTTAACGGAAGAGCATGCTTGTCGTATAAAAAGCTTATGTCCGATCCCATGAGGTTATAAGCCATAACGGGATTCTTGAACATGAATTTAAACTTATCCGTCCATCCATGCGTTTTAAGAAATATTATTTTTTCTTCTATTTCCATTATCTCGTCTATAAATGCACCGCAATAATCAAGACAATCGGGAAATTCCCTTAGCAATAATTTTAAAATCTTCGGCATATTCAGAATTAGTGAGGCCAAAAATAGGCAACTCATAAGGATACAAGGTAATATCCCTATCCTTTGCCTTATATTCCGCTGTACGATCCACGAGGAGGATATTCATGTTTTTATTGATACAATTCAACGCGGATAACAAAGACGGAAGCCCGCTGCTAAGAATTACAGCATCGTAATTATTCTTTACTGAGGCCATTATAGATCCTCTTCACTCACTATAAATACTCCTGATCCTTTTTCTACATTTAATGTTTTTTCCACACAGGATGCAAATATTCCTTTTGGACTGCGTACACCGCAGCTTGGACTTTTTTCCTTTAATATGGCCAGTATTTTTTTAGAGCCTGAAAGTCTTGATATTATTTTATTACATGCGTTCTCAAGTTTTTCCGTTATATCACCTACACCTTTCATCATAGCTTTACCATTAATTATATCCGTCGTGGGACGAGGCACATCAAAACCGGCCTCAAGCTCCGGACATATATCCACGATCTTGCCATTAAAATTCTTTATGAATGTTTTCACCCTTTTTGAGAGCTTACTGCCACCATCGTATCTGCAGTTAACTCCTGTCAGACATTTGCTAACTACCAGAGTATCAAAAGGCTCTTCCGTAAGTTTTTTTATAGATGCAGGATATATCCTGTGTTCTATCTTATGTATCTTATTTTCCAGTTTTTCCAAACCACTGGATTTTTTCATATTATCGGAGATCTTTAAGAATTCCTGTGCAATTATCGGACCTGCGTCCATCCTGTCATTAACATAATGGACCGTAACACCGGTGATCTTGACTCCGGAATCCCACGCCTTAGCAATTGAATCTTTTCCTGGAAATTGCGGCAATAACGACGGATGAATATTTATTACCTTCAAAGGATACTCATCTATTAATTCTGCCGGTAGTATCCTCATATAACCTGCAAGAATTATATAATCAGGCTTATATCTTTTTATAACGTCTAACAGAGTTTTTATATAAATACTTTTATCCTGATAATCTTTTGGTTTTATTATTGATACTGGAATGGAATTTTTCTTTGCAATCTCCATTGCAGGACATTCCTTATCGCAAAGAAGTCCAATTACCTGCGAATGCAGATAGTTTTTTTTGGAGGCTTCTACTATAGCCTCAAAATTACTTCCTCTTCCAGAAGCAAAAACTAAAAGTCTCATAATCTAATAAATGACCCGGTTCTTACCGTCATCTATAATTTTTCCTATAACATTTGACTTCAATGAGTATCTGGAAAGCGTCTTTATCGCTTTATCGGCTTCGTCGGAGGGGATTACCATAATGTATCCTACTCCCATGTTGAACACCCGCATCATCTCTTCCGTTTCCACCTGGCCGAGTTTTGCCATTAATTTAAATATCGGAAGCACATTTATCTTATTAAGTTCTATCTTAGCGCTGAATCTTTTAGCCAAAACCCTTGGAAGATTCTCTGTTATTCCACCACCGGTGACATGACACATCGCTTTAATATTAAAGCCGGAATCTATCATATCCAAAACAGGTTTTACATATATCTGGGTCGGTCTTAAAAGAACTTCGCCAAGCGGGGCATCAAGCTCCGGAAAAACATGGTCCAGCGAATACGAATTTTTCTTAAAGAAAATATTCCTTACAAGGGAATAACCATTGGAATGTATGCCGGAAGATGCTACCCCTAGGATAACATCACCCTCTTTTATTTTACTCCCGTCTATTATCTTATCCTCATCAACTACACCTACTACAAATCCCGCACAGTCATATTCATCGTTCTGATAAAAAGACGGCATCTCTGCGGTTTCTCCGCCAACCAGTGCACAATCGGATTGTTTACAGCCATCAATTATCCCATCGACTATTGCTGCGGCAATATCTACGTCCAGTCTGTTTACCGCAAGATAATCAAGAAAAAACAAAGGCTTAGCACCATAAACAAGCACATCATTAACGGACATAGCAACAAGATCTATTCCTATGGTGCTGTGTTTATTAGCCATAAATGCGATCTTTAATTTAGTGCCTACACCGTCAGTGGAAGAGACAAGCAATGGTTTTTTATATTTTGTAAAATCTATCCTGAATAGCGCTGCAAATCCACCGATGCTGCTGACTACACCTTTTGTATAGGTAGACTTTACCTTGTCCTTTATCCTTGAGACAAACTCATTCCCGCTATCTATGCTAACGCCTGAACTTTTATATGTTGTCATAGCTCCTCACAATATTTAGGTCATCACAATATCACAAGCTTAAATCATAGCAATAGTTTTTGTTCCGTGATATATGTTCTCCCGCCATGGGAAAAGAGATACTAGTTGCAGGCGGTGCTGGATACGTAGGCTCCCATACAGTCATGGAGCTGATACGGGCGGGGCATACCCCTATCGTGGTTGATAACCTATCCACAGGACATAAAAAATCCGTGCTTGATGCTATATTTTATAAGTGTGATCTGGGAGATGTGGCGGGTCTTAAAAAAATATTTTCCAGACATAATATAGATGCTGTAATACACTTTGGGGCAAACTGTTATGTAGGCGAATCCGTTGTAAATCCCCATAAATATTTTAAGAATAACGTCGGTAATACCCTGGGTCTTTTAGAGGCCATGTTGGATTCGGATATAAAAAAGATAATATTATCATCCACTGCCGCAACTTATGGTAATCCCTTAAAGAATCCTATAGATGAAAACCATCCTCAGGCTCCGTGTAATCCTTATGGTTTATCAAAGCTTTTCATGGAACAGATAATAGACACGTATGAAAAAGCATACGGTATAAAACATATATATCTGAGATATTTCAATGCGGCCGGTGCTGATCCTGAAACAAGGATAGGAGAAGATCATTATCCGGAGACTCACATAATACCTTTGCTTCTTCAGATAGCGTTGGGAATTAAAAAACAATTCACTATATTCGGTACAGACTATGATACTAATGATGGGACCTGTATAAGGGATTATATACATGTAATGGACCTTGCCAATGCTCATGTAAAGGCTATGAACTATCTGAATGAGGTTAAACACAGCGATGTCTTTAATCTCGGTTCATCCGTTGGTTATAGCGTAAAGGAAATAATAGAACGGGTTGAAAAAATAACAGGGAAAAAAATACCGACTGAAACATCAGAAAGAAGAGAAGGTGATCCATCCGTATTGATATCAAGTTCGGATAAAGTTAAAAAAATATTGGGTTGGCAGTCGCAATACAGCCTGGATGAGATAATAGAATCGGCGTGGAAGTGGCACAAAAAATATCCAAAGGGTTTTGAAGATGGCAAATAAGGCTGTTTTTTTGGACAGAGACGGCACAATAATGCACGATCACGGATATATAAAAGATCCGCAAAAGGTTGATATATTACCGGGTGTATCAGAGGCCGTTGACATACTGATAGATAACGGGTTTATGCTTTTTATAGTGACTAACCAGTCAGGGATCGGGAGAGGCATAATGACGATGGCCGACGTAAACAAGGTTAACGACAAAATGCTGAGTTATATAGGAAGGAATAAGATAAAAGAGATATTGATCTGTCCTCATGGTCCGGATGAATCCTGTTCCTGCAGAAAACCGGGGCTAAAACTTGTTGAGGCGGCAGAAAAAAAATACAAATTGGACCTTAAATACTCCTATTCCATTGGCGATAAGGATTGTGACAGACAGCTTGGAGAGAATTTCGGCGGCACAGGAATAAAAATAGGAGAGAAAGGAATTAAAAATCTGCTGAATGCAGCAATCTTTATAATTGAAAAAGAGAACAGCAATAAGAAATGACACTGGAAAATAACAAATGAAATATAAAAGATATGACTACAAAAAAATTCCCGATTATATTCAGATAGAGACTAATATTCTCTGTAACGCAAAATGCGATTTCTGTACGCAAAATCAGGTAACAAGACGCCCGGTTCAGATGGAAAACAGGGTCTGGGAAAAAATAATAGATGATACCAGAGGTCTTGGAATAACATATAGACCATTCTTGTTAAATGAACCTTTTACGGATGAAAGGATGCTTGATATCTGCAAATATATAAAACAGGATAAGACAGCAAAGATAGAGTTTAACACTAACGCCGAACTTTTAACTCCGCAAAAAACGGATCAACTCTTAGGGATCGGTGTAGAAATAATGCGTTTCAGTATAGACGGATACTACGAGGATAAATACAATCAAAGAAGAAAAGGTCTGAATTTTAAGACTGTTGTAAGCAACACTGAATATTTCTGTAAACAGGCAAAGAACCATAACGTTCACACAGATGTGAGGATGATAGCATTTCCCGGAACAGAGGAAGAACAAAAATTATTCATTAAAAAATGGGAATCAATAGCAGAAAAAGTTACTATAACCAGCCTGTATAAATATCCCTGGGAAGGACAGAAAGAAGTTATATATAAACCATGCCTCAAGATACGCAGTGAGATGTTTTTTTATGTCGATGGCAGAGCAACAATCTGTTGCTGGGATACGAGCGAAAGAGCCATAATCGGAGATGTAAAAGAACAAAGTGTTTTGAACATATGGAACGGGGAAACCTTACGCCAATACAGGGAATATCTGGACCAGGGACAAAGGGACAAGATAATTCTTTGTTCAAGGTGCGATGCATATCAAAACGTTAAGTTCGAGACAGTAGAATAGTTCTATTCTCTTTAATTCTTACATTTGCCCATGACGTAAATATTGTCAGCATTTTTGACATCGAACATATCATCTGCTATGTCTCCGCCTAATGATTTACAGGAAATACCAAGTTGAAGGACATTTGATACGGCCTGCCTATCTATAGACGCTGCTCTTTCTTTTTCCTGATCGGTCTTTTCATGCGAGGAGAACCTATAGTGATTATAAAAATCCACATCTGCGTTTGAGGCCCAAAGATTGTACAGATTAATTACCGCACCCGCCTTCAGTTTGAATTTTTCTGATGTAACACACTCCCCTAGAATGTAGTCAACGCCCTTCTTTGTGGCGAATGTTCTATCAGCTAGTTTTCCCGTTAATTCCTTTCTACAGATATTCTCTAATTTTACTTCGCATCTTTTTTGATCGGCATCACGAAAAAACCAATGCGTAACATCAGTACAATCAGTAAAGATATTGTATTCAAAAGACTCCGCAAAAATTATTTTAGCGAAAATAAAAAAGGTCAAAAGTAAAATGATTTTTTTCATAGTACCTCCGCTGATTAGCAGGCATAATAACTCAAATGCCAGATACAAGTCAAACGAGTCAGAACGGTTATTCTAACTGTTTATTTTAATTGTCAAAAATGCCAATATATGGGATATTTCCTCCGCGATAGTTTATCTAAAAGTTAGTCCGGGGATTTTTATGCATAAACCCAAACTAGGCCTATCAGACAGCAAAATATCCAAGGCTCGTGAGCTTGCTAAAAAAATTGTTACTCCGGTTCAAAGCTACATTAATCAACATACTTCCGTAACAGTGGAAAGAGCAACTTTAAGAATGATGGGTGCCGACGAAGTAAGCGTAGAAGATTATCCGGTCCCAAATATTATAGTGGATAACTTAATAAAACATATCGGTCATGGAGCCGCGAAATACTACATCAATGCCCTGCTAAAAAAAGGTTTCACTCCTGCAGAATTAAATAAAGAGATCGCCGGTGGCCTGGATATATCAAAGATAGATCTGGTGGACCTATCGTATATAAAAGAAGAAGCTGAGAACCTGGTAGAACGATTTAAGAAGATCGTAACAGATAATGTCCAACACAGAAATAAATATCTGCAAAAACATACAGATAAGGCAAATAGTCCGCTATTGTACTTGATAGTAGCAACTGGAAATATTTATGAGGATGTTAAACAGGCTCAGGCGGCAGCTTTTCAGGGAGCAGACGTTATTGCGGTCATAAGGACTACCGGACAAAGCCTTTTGGATTATGTTCCTTACGGACCTACAACGGAAGGATTTGGGGGGACCTATGCAACACAGGAAAATTTCAAAATCATGCGCAAGGCCCTGGATGAAACCGGAAAAAAGATCGATAAATACGTCAGGCTCGTAAATTATTGTTCTGGTCTCTGTATGCCGGAAATAGCCGTTATGGGTGCTATTGAAAGACTGGACATGATGCTGAATGATTCCATGTATGGGATCCTGTTCAGGGATATTAATATGTACAGAACTTTTGTAGATCAGAATTTTTCCAGAATGGTTAATACCTATGCCGATATTGTTATCAACACCGGTGAGGATAACTATCTGACTACCTCCGACGCATATGAAAAAGCTTATACAGTATTGGCCTCTCAGTTCATCAATGAACAGTTTGCACTAAATGCCGGAATGCCTCCAAGGCTTATGGGATTAGGACATGCGTTTGAAATGAATCCAAATATTAAAAATGGATTCTTATATGAGATGGCACAGGCTCAGATGGCTAGAGAAATATTCCCGGAAGCTCCGTTAAAATACATGCCCCCTACAAAGTATATGACCGGCGATATATTCAAAGGTTATGCAATGAACACACTGTTTAATTTTGTCGCAAAAGGGACGAACCAGGGAATACTTCTTTTGGGTATGATCACCGAGGCTATTCATACGCCGTATATGCAGGATAGATACCTTGCTGTTGCCAACGCCAAATATGTTCTAAATAATATTTCCGATTTTGCCGACGATGTTGAGTTCAAAAAAGACGGTATAATCCAGTCACGTGCTAAAGAGGTATTAAATCAGACCGTGGATTTTTTAGAGGAAACCATGGGCCTCGGCCTTTTTGATGCTATAGAAAAAAAGATGTTCGCAGAAATAAGCAGAGCAAAGAACGGTGGGAAGGGTTTTGACGGAGTAGTAAAAAAAGAGAAGGACTACTGGAACCCTATGGAAGATTTTTTGAGGAAGGAACTATTATGATCA
>JAPLFT010000220.1 GCA_026390535.1 Pseudomonadota bacterium | reverse complement strand
AAATTTAATTGTATAATAACAAGGGCACTGGAGACCATTCCGGAGACATTGCGAAGAGTTAAAGACCTGGTTAACAGCGATGGAATGGTTATATTTATGAAAGGACCTAACTGTTCAGAAGAAATAAGGGAGGCAGTTTCCACGGCCTCCCTTATATTTAAACTTGAAAGTGATATTCACTATTCTATAAGCACTCAGGACAAAAGACGCCTTGTCACTTTTATTCGTTCATAGCCTCTTCAATAGCCTGCTTAACTTCCGCATAAGGAACCGCACCGACTACCATAACCCCATTTATAAAATAAGTTGGAGCGCCGGAAATCCCGTATTTTTGTGCATTTGCAATTTCCTTATCAATGTCAGCTTTGAATTTTCCACTAGTTAGACAGTCTGCAAATTTTTTCGCATCTCCGCCTACTTCTGTAGCGTATTTATTAAGATCTGCCTCTTCAAGCGCCGTGTTGTTCTCAAAAAGTTTGTCATGATATTCAAAAAACTTACCCTGATCGTTCATACACATAGCGGCTTCTGCTGCTCTATGTGCTTTGTCATGAAAACTAAGAGGAAAATTCTTGAAAACGTATCTTACTTTATCGCCATATTCCTTATATATCATACGCCCGTTTTCGCTTGCTCTCTTACAGAACGGACACTGAAAATCAGAGAATTCAACCACTGTAACCTTTGCGCTTTTGCTGCCCTTTGATGGATCTGTAGGTGATATTTCTATTTTAACTTTTGACATCTGTTTAGGCTTCTTGATTTTTATCTTAACGTTATATTTTTGTTTAAGTCCGTCTGCAAAAACCTTTTTTACATCATTTTCCCTTTGACTCATCAGGTACTGCTTAACCCTGTCTTTCAATTTAGCCATCTGGTCTTTGGGAATATTTTTATCCTTTCCAAAAGCCTCAACTTCCTGATCCGTTACAGGGGTAATCTTACTTTTTATTTCTTTATTTATTAGATCGCTTGCTTGAATATTGAGCTTTTTAGCCTCAAGTTCTATAAGACGATTTTCCAACATATCACTCAGATACATTTCCTTATATCTGAATGCATTCTCTTCTAATCTAAACAACTGTTTTTCCAGTTCAGGATACTTTGCTTCAAGATCACCAAGAGTAACCTTATCGCCATTTACTACAGCGATAATCTCTTTTGTGTCATTCTGCTTTTTACTGCATGAAATAACAAGCAGCGCTGCCAAACTTAACAATACAACTTTCTTCACAAGACACCTCCATATTCTTTAGACCTTAATGTGAATAAACAGGATAATAGTACAGGTAAATATAATGTCAAGCCAAGAACAGGAATAGCAGCCTCATCGCCGTTATAAGTAGCACATTTACCGTTATCATCATAATCAAAAAAGGTATAGGCCTGTCAAAGAGCCCGTCACCTGAAGTGAATGATTTCATCTGACGACCACCTCCTTGGTAAGAATATAGTTTTATAACAATCCAGTATATAATTATCGGTCATACCGGAAAGATAATCACAAGCAACCTTGTTCACATCATCATAAAGCTCGTCTATTCCCATCTGTTTCATGAGCTTTTCAGGATTGTTACAGAAAAAGCTATATAACGATGAACACAGATCAGATACTTTATTAAAATCAGAGATAACACGATCCTGTTCGTAAACATTCTTAAACAAAAACGATCTGAGCTCATCAATAGCGTTAATCACTTCCGAACTCATATATATCCTCTGCTGACAATCACCAAAATCCTGTTCCATTTTTTCAAAAGTGTTAACTACAGCATCTGCTATCATCGTCGTTATTTTTTCCTTCAGAGAATTACCGAGAACTTTTATTATACTCTGCGGAATATCCTCTTTTTTTATAAGGCCTGCCCTTGTAGAATCATCCAGATCGTGGATAACATATGCTATAATATCGGCCACCCTTACTATTTGTCCTTCAAGTGTAGAGGAATATCTTGAAACCTGGTCGTCTAGTATTGGTCCCTGCCCTTTTGAATGTTTTGCTATTCCTTCGCAAACTTCAATCGTAAGGTTCATCATTCTCGCAATACGTTCACTCTGAACAGCGTGATGGAATCCACCGGGAACAATCGCATTTAGAATCTTTTCTCCAAAATGACCGAATGGCGTGTGACCAAGATCGTGTCCTAAAGCTATGGCCTCAGTAAGATCTTCATTTAAATGAAGAGCTCTTGCTATGGTCCTGGATATCTGTGAAACCTCAAGAGTATGACTTAATCTCGTCCTATAATGGTCCTCTATCGGAAAAAGAAAAACCTGAGTTTTGCCTTTTAACCGTCTGAATGGCTTTGAGTGTATTATCCTGTCTCTGTCCCTTTGATAACATAGGCGAAATTCCCTTTTATATTCAATGGGAAAAAGAGTTCTTCCTTTTGACTCAGATGACAGACAGGCATATTTACTTAGATATTTTTTTTCTCTGTCATGAAGGTTTTCTCTTATCTTCTCTGAGAATAATTCTATATTGTATGACATATTCCGATTCTAGCTTATTGATGATAAAAAGTAAATCAGCCCCAAAATGAGACCTTTATACCGTCAATAATGAATTCTATTGCCATGGCGGATAATATTAGTCCCATCAATCTCATCATTATATTGGTGCCCGTCTCACCAATAGCCTTATATATAAGGCGGGAATATCTGAGCAGGTAATACATTCCCACTGAAGATATAATTACAGCCGCAAGGACCATCAACACCGATAAAACTTTTTTCCCACCGGTAGAGAACAATATAACCGTGCTTATCGCCCCGGGACCGGCTATAAGGGGTGTTCCTAACGGAAAAACAGAAACATCCTCCCTTGCCTTGGCTTCCATCAATTCCGAATCTGTCGCCCTTGATTCACTCCTTTTTGCATGCAGCATATTTATACCCATCAGAAGTATAAGAATACCGCCGGCAATCTTAAAAGAAGAAAGGCTTATTCCAAGTAAATTAAAAACTTTTTCACCAGCTATGGTTGAAACTATTAATATTGAGCTTGCCACCATAAGAGCTCTGGCAGCTATGTGTCTTATCTGCATCTGACTCATACCTTCCGTCATCGAGACAAAAGTAGGTATGACAGTAAAAGGTCCCATTATCGTAAAAACTGATATAAATATTTTTGCAAACATAAATTAATGAGCCAGAAATGTCTTTATTTTATCAATTCTTACAGCCCTCACCTGAGGAGTAGCCTGATCCCAATCTTTTTCAAACTTGATTACGATGTCATATAATCTTCTGTATCTGTCAGCCTGTTTTTGAGCTTCGGCAGACGTATCGCTCCTAAGATCATTCCATTTCCTCTGAACCTGTTTTTTAATATCACGAAGTTCATCTATGGTAGGATTATTATCGGTCACAGGGGCAACGGCTGTATCTTCCCAACCGGTTGTTGTTTCCTGAGCCTGTTTTGCCGTCTCCTGAGCACCTGTTTCTTCCGGCTTAGCAGCGGCAGTACTTCCGCTGGAACTAATATCAAAATCTATCTTTAGTGATATACCAAAATACAGACCGGATAAATTTACGCTAAGAGGCGCCGGTGTTGGATCTTGACTCCCGTCTGCCCACGTAAAATCTATTTCTTTTCCGTTGGGGTCTGTTAACGTACCTGACTTCAAATATCTGTATGCCAAGTCAAATGACAGCCCCAGATAATTTGTAAGATAATAGGACGTGGATGTACCAAGCAAGAATCCAAATCCTTTTCCCGAACCAATAACAGATTTTGCGTGACTTGCAAGGCCTGCGGTATCCGATGAAGATATCGTCGAATAAGTCGTGTCTTCATGATAGTTAATCTTAAGCGCATAAAGTATGCCCAATCCGACATCAAGCGTTAATTTTCCGCCGTTATACACCGTATAGTACAATGCCGGTCCAAAAGTAGTACTACTAAAACCGGAACCATATTCATAATATTTTCCGGCGGTAGGGGTTGTACTTCCAAAATAAAAATTAAAGGCGCTAGCATTCTCCTTGGAGAAAAAAGCGTTCGCACTTGTATAATCAATAAGAAGACCTATGTTGTAACGATGCTTGAACCTGTAACCCATGAAAACACCAAGATTTTTAGACCATTTTATATCGGAGGCAGTCTCTATACCAAGAACTCCCTTAGCGGTGTTACCATTACGTATATCATTTATTTTATCGTTAAGATCGCTTGATCCGCCAATACCCAGTGCACCCATATTAAAATATGGATCAACAAATATCGCCGAAGATGTGCCTCTTGCAAAAACCGCTGGGCTCAAACCGATTACTAAAATAGCTAAAATTATTTTTTTATTCATCTATTAACTCCAGCTTAGTATTATCCCTATTAAAAATTTTAACCCTGATATGTTCATTGTCAAGTTAGACCCATCAGAAAAGGTGACAAAATCACCATTAGCATGACGATTGTCTGAAGCATTATACTTAAATTTTGATGTATCGGCATATCTACCGCCCAATAAAGCGCTAAAACCGATATTTTTAGTCATTGAATACACCATTTCTACAGAAGGTGATAAATACCAGGCTGAAGCACCAGTTTCAAATGAAGAGTTTCCCACCACTACGCTCGGTTGAGTGTTCATAGAGAACCATACCCACATGATACCTGTCGATAGATTTCCCCATAGGCTCCATTTGCCCCTGGCATAAAAATTGTAGCTGTATTTTATCCCTAAAGGAAAAGTGGAGTATTTGATGTTTTCGGATACAGCATATATAGACGAGTAAGAACTCCTGTTTGCAAATTCGTATCCAAGTTCAAGCCCTATCTTTGATCTTGAGAAACCAATGGAAAGCCCACCGGATAATGCCAGTGGGACTCTTATATGACCGAACGTCGTACCGTAACCCGCGTCAAGACCTTCAGTTATCTTATTAAGACCCTCTGAGTTAAGGACACTAAACCCCATTCTAAAATCCGTGGAAAAAGAGGTAGAAGAATATACATAACCTGGGATTAAAATGGATAAAAACAGTAGTAGTAGTGTTATTCGTCTAATCAACGTTTATCCTGCTTTTAAAATAATCTATGGTTTTTGAAATCCCTGTTTTTAAATCAATTCTAGTATTCCATCCAAGCAATTTTTTAGCTTTTGATATATCGGGACAACGTTTTTTAGGATCATCAGGGAGTGCCGGCATATATTTAATTGAACTTTTACTCGATACCAGAGACATAATAGTTTTTGCAAATTCCAGTATGGTGCGTTCCTCGGGATTGCCAAGATTAACCGGCGTATCTACGTCGCTATCCATTAGCGCCATAAGTCCTGCAACAAGGTCAGAGACATAACAAAAAGACCTGGTATAACTGCCATCTCCATATATCGTAAGAGGTTCTCCTTTTAGAGCCTGAGATATAAAATTTGGAACAACCCTGCCATCCGTCAGTCTCATCCTTGGACCATACGTATTAAATATTCTGACTATTCTTATAGAAACGTTGTGTTTTCTCTTATACGCAGATGTAATCGCTTCCATAAAACGCTTGGCTTCATCATAACAGCTTCTTACGCCTATAGGGTTCACGTTACCCCAGTATTCCTCTTTTTGTGGATGTTCCAGCGGATCCCCGTATATTTCGCTCGTTGATGCCACAAGTATTCTTGCCTTGTGGATTAAGGCGAGATCGAGTAAGTTCTTTGCACCCATTGAGCCGGCCATAAGCGTTTCTATCGGATATTCTACATAATCAACAGGGCTGGCCGGACTAGCCATATTGTATATCCGGTCTATCTTGATCTTACTGAACTTATCAAAAAACTCTTTTGAGCATATATCCATCTGAACGTAGTCAAAATACCGATTAGATAAAAGATGTTTTATATTATCCTTAAAGCCGGTTATAAGATTATCCACACAAATAACTTTGTTCTCCTTTACGAGTTCATCGCAAAGATGTGAACCTAAAAATCCGGCTCCACCTGCAACAATAATGGTCTTCAAACCTGTTAACTCCTCCCTATACCGTAATAATCGTATCCAGCGGCTTTTATATCTTCGGAATGCCAGATGTTCCTTCCGTCAAAAATAACCTTTCCTCCGTAATAAGCCTTTAATCTTTCTCCATCAAAGCTTCTATATTCGTTCCATTCAGTGAGTAAAAGCAATGCATCTGCATCTTTCACTGCGTCCAGATGATTCTCAAAATATTGGACATTTCCTCTTATAGCCTGTTTTGCATTTTTTATTGCCACAGGATCGCTGGCTTTTACAATAGACCCTCTCTTCATAAGTTCTTCTATAATATATATTGATGGTGCTTCCCTCATATCGTCCGTCTGAGGTTTAAAAGCAAGACCCCATACGGCGATAACCTTATCTTTTACATCGCCATTAAAATAATCTATTACCTTTTGAAGGAATCTTTTTCTCTGTAATGTATTTATCTTATCCGCAGATCTTATCAACGGGAGTTCAAGTCCACAGTCAGAACCGGTGCTTATAAGCGCCTGGACATCCTTTGGAAAACATGAACCGCCGTAACCAACACCGGAATATAAAAAATGTTTTCCTATTCTCTGGTCTGTTGCCATAGCTGCTCTGACAGAATTTATATCGGCACCGAGCTTTTCACATAGTGCTGCAATATCATTGATAAAAGATATCTTTGTGGCAAGAAAACAGTTACACGCATATTTTGTGAGTTCCGCAGATTTAATATCTATTGTATGTATAGGGTTACCGTTCCTGACAAACGGTTCATAAAGTTCATAAAGTATTTTTGCCGCTCTTTCCGTCTCTACACCTAGTACTACCCTGTCAGGGTACATAAAATCCTGAACAGCAACCCCCTCTTTTAAGAATTCCGGGTTGGAAGCAACATCAAATTTAACACCGGATGGAATCCCCGACGACAGGATGTCTTTTATCTTATGTATGGTACCAACCGGAGCCGTACATTTATTTACAACAAGGGTATAACCCTTAAGATACGGGGCGATACCTTTTGCCGAGCCAAGAAGATAAGAAAGGTCAGCCGAGCCATCTTTGTCCGTTGGTGTTCCAACTGCCAGGAAAATAATATCGCAGTCTCCGACCTTTTCTTTAGCACTATCAGTAAATTCGAGCCTTCCGGCTTTGATATTTTTCTTTAGCTGTGTTTCCAGTCCGGGTTCGTATATTACCGGATCACCATCCCTTAGACGACTAATTTTACCCTTGTCTATATCCACACAACAGACATTATTACCGGTCTCGGCAAAACAGGTTCCAGCGACAAGACCAACATAACCTGTACCTATTACCACTATCTTCATTTATC
>JAPLFT010000337.1 GCA_026390535.1 Pseudomonadota bacterium | reverse complement strand
CCACCACCCTCGTAGTTTATGTCTTTTAATGATTGGGCAACATAACCAAGATCCTTGTGAATAATAAAACTGTTATTTTGTAACAGCCCAATGCCCGCAGAATCCTGTCCCCTGTGTTGTATGGCCTGAAGAGAAAGTTTGATCGCACTGGATAACCCGGAATCCCCTATGAATGCTGCAAAACCACACATCTATACTCTCCTGGCAAGAAGATCCAGTATACCTGAAACCAGAACATCGTCCTTGTCCCTTCTTGCGCTCTTAAGTTCCGAATCTGTATTCATACATCTTTTATACATCTTAACAAGATCTTCCCTTTTATAATTTCTGAGTTCACGTTTAAAATCCGGAATAAAAAACGGCGGAATCCCGATTGCTTTTGCCAATTCGGAATCACCAGCCTTAGACAATAATATATCGTGAGCTAAAAGCAATCGTTTTATTCTATTCATGATAGTTGAATTTATAGAAACAGGATTTTCTCCTGTGTTGAGTAATTTTTGTATTCTCTGTAGTACCTGTTTTCTGTCCTTGGTTGCTAACACCGGGGATATATCAAAGATACTGCATGATGAAACACCCGTGGCCGTAAATTCTATATCTCTTCTTGTTATGGTTGTTTTTTCACCCAAATAAAGTGCTGTTTTTTCCACTTCTTTTTCTATTCTAGAAAGTTCTCCCTCATATTTTATTCCCAAAAAATCCACAGACTGAGCATCTATGGTTTTTCCTCTCTCTGTAGCAAAGCCCCTGATCCAAGTCTGCAATTCATCCTTACTGGGATGCCTGCCGTTACAAACTATTCCATAGTTAAATATATCGGTTATATTTTTTTTGCGTTTATCTATTTTATAAGACAGTAGAAGAAGGATTACGTCGGGAGATGGATTTTTAAGATATTCTATCAGCTTTTCAATCTGTTCCCCTTTAAGATCCGAAAATTCAGATGCTATGACAAGTTTTAGAGGGTTGAACATGGATGCTTCATTCAGGTTGTTTATAAAATCAGCTATATCGGTTTTACTGTCAAAGGTTGCTCTTTCTATACTCCCGTTCAATTTCTTCATTATTTGTTTTAGACGGTAAAGCGCACGTTCCCTTATATAAAACTCCTCTCCGTATATAATGTAGACTGGCGCTAATTTATCCCTGGTACCATTGGTGTAAATGGTCTTAAGTTCTTTTAAAAGATCTAATGCTTTTACTTCTTTTTTTGCCATATTAGAATTCTTCCAATAATGAATCTACCGCGAACTTCATCATCTGATCAGCAAGGCTCTGTATAGCAGCCCGTTTGTTTGATTCCTTTATGAACACATTGGAGGTTTCTCTTTCGTCAGTATAAGAACCGCTGTTCATAGTCTGTGCCTGGCTGAATGTGTTTGTCCAAAGAGTCTTCTCGTCTTTTGCTCTTATCATCTTTAAACTTGCCGTTACCGTAATTGTATAAGTAGTGGCAAGCAGTCTATCCGCAGGAAGTCCTCCGGCCGCTTCTGTTGCCGCAGTTCCCATCTGTATACTTGCCGGGATAAGAGTTATACTGCGTACTTCACCCTCTATATATGCATCTGCTCCGCTTCTAACCAGTTCAAGTTTTCCGCTTCTTGAGACAAGATACAGACGAAGTGAATCTGTAAAAAAGACCTCTGCCCCTCCCTCTATCGTCTTATTTTTGAATATAGAGACAGAAACGGTCTTGACACCCTTTTTTTCGTAGGGATTCTTTAATGACGTAAAGCTATAGCTGCAGGCACTAAGAACCACTAACAGCAATGCTAAGGAGTTTGCCCTCAACATAGATCACCTTCTTTATCTCTTTTCCTTCTATAAACTTTTTAACATTTACATCTGCAAAAGCTATTTTTTTAACCTTTTCTTCGCTGGTACCGGTCGGTATCTCCATCTTTGCCCTGACTTTTCCGTTTATCTGAACAACGATCAATTTATGATCTTCAATAACAGCTTTTTCATCAACGGAAGGCCAAATGTGTTGTATAGCCATACCATCGTTACCAAGCTCGTTCCATAGTTCACAACTTGCATGAGGGGCAAAAGGTGTTAACATCAATACGAGAATTTCTGTCACCTCTTTTAGCACTTTTTTATCATCTTTATTTATTTTTGAAACATCTATCTTGTATATCTCATTAACAAGTTCCATCATTGCAGCTACAGCAGTATTAAGGCCAAAGATATCAATATCTGAAGTGACCTTTTTCAGCGTCTTATGTGTAAAACTTCTAAGTTTTTTTATTTCGGGACTTAGATTTGCGGCAGATACATTCTGTGAAAGGACCGATATTCCTTTCATCTCATTCCATATGGATGAATTGTTGTCTATGAATCGCCATATCCTGCCTATAAATCTATAGCAACCTTCTACACCATGGTCATTCCAGTCCAGGTCTTTTTCCGGCGGAGCCGCAAACACAGAGAATAATCTTGCGGTATCCGCTCCGTATTTATTGATTATGTAATCGGGATCCACGGTATTACCAAGGGATTTACTCATCTTGTGACCGTCTTTGATCACCATTCCCTGGGTAAGCAGATTCTTAAAAGGTTCATCCCCCGTAAGGTATCCAAAATCTCTTAGTACCTTGTGGAAAAACCTCGCATATAGAAGATGCATTATGGCGTGTTCTATTCCGCCTATATACTGATCCACAGGCAACCAGTATGCCGCTTTTTCCTTATTGATACCTGAGGGCTCGTCTTTAGGTGCTGTGTATCTTGCGTAATACCATGATGATTCAACAAAGGTATCCATGGTATCCGTTTCTCTATGACCCATACCACCACATTTTGGGCATTTTACATTAACAAATGAATCAATCTTGGAAAGAGGATTGTCCCCTATCGCTGTAAGTTTTGCATCCTCCGGCAGAACGACCGGCAGATCTTTTTCCGGGACCGGCACCATGCCGCATTTATCACAGTAGATAACAGGTATTGGGCAGCCCCAGTAACGCTGACGACTTATGCCCCAGTCCTTTAATCTATAGTTTATGGTTTTTTTACCAAGTTTTTTAGACTCTATATAATCACTGATCTTTGATATCGCAAGCTCGCTATTAATACCGTTGAACTCAAGTGAGTTTACCATGATGCCCGGCTCAACGTACGCATCTTTAAGTTCAGCGTCAGTCGGATTTGCACTCATCCAGTCAGCCTTTATTACCACCTTGATCGGGATATTATATTTTTTTGCAAAGGCAAAATCCCTTGTGTCGTGTCCCGGGACTGCCATAACAGCTCCCGTTCCATAATCCATTAACACAAAGTTTGCAGCATAGATCGGTATCTCCTCGTTGTTGAGCGGATTTATTGCGTACGAGCCTGTGAACACGCCCTCTTTTACACCACCCTCTGCCGTACGCTCTATTTTGCTTGTTCTTCTTATCTTATCTACAAATGCCAAAACTTCCTTTTCCTGCGGCTTTCCCTTGCACAAGGATGCCGTAAGCGGATGCTCAGGAGCAATACTCATGAAAGTCACTCCGAATATAGTGTCCGGCCTCGTAGTATATATTCTTAATTTTGTATCCTTTACACCCTTGATGGCAAAATCCACCTCTGCACCTTCCGAACGGCCTATCCAGTTTTTTTGCATCGTCAAAACACGTTCCGGCCACCCCGGGAGTTTATCGCATCCATCCAGTAATTCCTGCGCATAGTTGGTTATCTTAAAAAACCACTGTTCTATTTCCTTTGTTGTTATATTTTTTCCACAGCGCCAGCATTTTCCATCCTGTACCTGCTCATTTGCGAGAACGGTCTTACAATCCTCACACCAGTTAACGGTACTTTTCTTTTTATATGCCAGCCCTTTATTTAGCATCTTAACAAAGAACAGCTGTTCCCATTTATAATAATCCTTGTGACAGGTCATGACCTCTCTTGTCCAATCATAACCAAAACCCATATCTTTCATCTGTCGTCTCATTTCGTCTATATTTTTATAGGTCCACTGGGCAGGATGAATATTATTTTTTATGGCTGCATTTTCCGCAGGCAGCCCAAATGAGTCCCATCCGAACGGATGAAGTACATTATAGCCTCTCATCTTCTTATATCTGGCAAAAACATCACCGATGGAATAATTCCTGACATGTCCCATATGAAGTTTTCCTGAAGGATACGGAAACATTTCCAGGCAATAATACTTTTCTTTCTTTTTGTCTTCGGTTACTTGGTCTACGTTATCTTTGGCCCAAGCAGACTGCCATTTTTTTTCGATCTCTCTAGGACTGTAATCAGACATCTCTCCCCCAAAAAACGCTTTAAATAGTCAAGTCAGCACGATATCAGTTATTAAAGAAAATTAAAATCTATTATTAGTACATAAAACAGTAAAGAATTTTTATTTGGCATGTTTTTATGATTTGAGAGTAGAATTTCATAAAAAAGCCCAGCGCAGAACTACGCTGGGCTTTGTATCTAGTTTAAATAATTAACTAATTAGAACATGTACATTATACCAAACTGCATATCATACGCCATAACAAAGCCTGAGTTTATTCCAGCGCCTTTTGCCCAACCGACAAAAGACATTGTGAAGTGAACAAGGTCCGCTACAACACCAAACTTATCATTAAATTTATAAGTGGTTCTTGCTCCAAAACCGATGTTAAAAAAATCTATTGCTGTGAAATTGCCAAACCCAAATTTAGGACCAACATCAACAGTTGGACCCAGTGAAAAGTCTTTTGGCTTAGAGAATGTAAAATAGAAAGGATAATCAAATACCACACCTAACTTTATCTGTACCTTATTGGCTCCTGCAAAGGCAAGTCCCATAAGCCCGCTCCACATATCCCCTTTTCCCAACTTAAGGTTCATGGCAAATTGAGTACCACCCCAGTTATGTACACCAATAACAGGACCTATTGTTGGTTCAAATTTCCATGAATCATTGGAATAAGCGTGTAGATTCGCTGATACAAGCATTCCAAAAATAGCAAAGACAGCAATCGTAAAAAGTTTTCTCATTTAATTTGCCCCCTCTTATTATAAGAAATTTCCCGCTATAGACGGAAATCTAACCTATTAAACAGATATGTCAATACCTAAATTATCTGGATAGCCACTTCGAATAGGCTTTCGTCTGTTTTTCTTTAACTAGTAAAAGCTCTGGAGAGAATTTGAGTCCAAGGTATTCAAAATATGGATCCATTGAAAGTTTTTTCTTTGAATAGATGTAGAGGTTAAAAAAACCAGAGACATCCCAATTTGCTATCTCTGTAAGTTCATATTTTATGCTCTTGTTATCATATCCGTTTTTTAATATCGAGGGTTTAAAGGATATGTCTTTTAAGACGGTATCCAGATTTGCCCTTAGCCCGGAGGCCCTCATTGTCTCAAGATCCAAGGCCATTACTATAAAAAATTCCCTTAATTCTTCCAGAGTATCCTGATCAGCAGGTTTATATGAGCTGTCATATTTCATATATATTTTGGAAAGATAGTTTAGGAATTCTTTTTCACTTATTATGCCGGATGATACTAAATTCATAAGAGCATAATAATTTGTTACACCCTCATGAAACCATGCCAATTCCTCCTGAGCATTTTCTGAAGGTTTAAAATATAATCCGTTCCATATATGAAAATGTTCATGAACCAGTAGTTTTAAAAACTCAGAATCATTTATATCAATAGATTCGGGTAATATATAAACGATTGCGTTGTTGTATTGAAATCCGGAACCTAATTTTACGTTCTTTGTTTTTATGAAGGTCACAGTCATAAACTCTACAGGTATAAATCCATAAATTTTTAACTGCTGTTTCACTATTTTTTTATACAAATTGTATATTCTTAATTTGTTTTCCCTGCTCCAGTTACCGATAAATGAAAAATAGTATTTCTTTTTTTCAATTTTTATCTGATCATTTTGAACATCTCCCGCGAGCATTATGCTGGACATTAGTTTTTTAACGTCAGATATTTCACGTTTTTTACTTTCACCCTCTAAGCTCGATACAAAATATTTTAGTGCCTCTGTAGAAAACTGGACATATATTATCGGCGTAAGATTTACATCTTTTGAAAAGACAGGCTTAATAAATATTTTATCTCCAAAGACAAGCACAGAATTATTAATAGCCATATTGGAAATTCCCTTAGATGTATCCGTAACGTTTTTATAGGGGAATATTTTTGATTTGTAGCTAATGAAAAAGTTATTTTTGGAAGGTGTAACACAGAACGATCTTTTGTTTTTTGTTATTTTAAGATTTTTATAATCGGAGTCCTGAACATTGATCGCAAAAATTGTTTCCGGAGAATATTCAAAACATACTTCCTTCCCAGGGTTAAATGATAAGGCTTTTGACTTAATCTCCACTACAGCCGGCTTAATCATTACGTTAAAATCAAGAGCAGGATTTAAAGATGTTAATAAAAAACTAAAAGATAATAAAATCTTATTTTTTTGCATCTTTATCTTTATCTTCTTTCGTTGTCGTAGCTTGTGTTACAGAAGTCAAGGGTGTGGCCTGTATGATGATTTTATCCACCGGGGGCGGAGGTACGGATGGCACAACCGGTTTATTAGGATCTGCAGCTATAAGTTTTGAAGAGAGCTTTTCCAATAAATCGAATTTTTTTGTTTCACCCTTACAATATCTTATTTCCTGCGATTCATTTGATTCATCCGTAAGGATGAGTGTTTTATCTTTATCCTTTGTCCCTTCTATCCATATGAGCGTTCCACTGTTAACATATGAGTATAGAGATTCATCCTTTGGCGAATTCTTGCAGCCGGATAATTTTTTATCTTTTATTGTGCAAAGCCTTATAACAAAACGCCTTTCTTCCGTGCCACATTTATATTTAGGTAACATCATTCCTTCAGGCTGATTCATGTCAGCCTTTTCCAATATAAACTTTTCTTCATTTAAAACATTAACAAAATTCTCCCAGACGGTTTTGTATTTATAGCTACTTGCCATGGAAGTAAGTATGTGTGTGTCCTGCTGCACGGTGAAGACAGGCTCACCGGATAGTGCATAATATTTTTGATATTTTATTGCCTGGGCATATAGCTTAGCCACCTTTTCCTTCTCTGTAGCGTTAAGTTTTAGGTATTTAGAAATCAACGAATACAGTTCTTTTCTATTTGCGTTTTCTGTGTTTATGACTTCAGTCTCTGCAGGGGTAGCTAAAGTCGAAGCATCCAAAAAACCTGTTGTATCGTTTTCAACGGCTTTTCCCGCTTTTTTTGTTGCTGCTATTTTCATATATGTTGTGTTTCTCTTGGACGCTATATCATGTAAAGATTGAGGAATATTTGACAGATAGGTTGATTCATACTGAACATCATAGGGAAAAACGCTCTCCAGATCCAAAGCCTGTTGGAGTATTTTATATTCGACGGTATCAGGTTTATATCTTGGGATATCTATGTTGACAGGTTCGTTCATTGCTCCAAAAGAGACCCTGGGTGTGACTATCCACTGCCTTGACGGTTCTGCTGCGTTTAAAAAAGAAAAAAGTAAAAGGATATAAATCATTAGTATCGTCTCCTATGTTGCGTACAGATTATAATATAAGATGTTACCGGACAAGAACAAATTAGGCCAAATTTCATCGCGGATTTTATGTATTATTTACTCTGTTGCTTGAATTGCTCGGCTTTGTATTGAATATTTTCAAGCATAGTAGAAACCCTTTCCATAACCTGGGAACGGACCAGTGCCAAAGGGAGAAACCTATACAGGGTCCAGCTAAGCTCGGATTTTCCTGTAAAGAATACCACAAAGTAAGGGGAACCCGGCAAGATTATAAATTTAAAGGTCCCCTCAACATTTTTTGCAAGTTTAGAGGGTTCTTTCATTTTAAGGGTAAATGAAGGTATCGGTTTTTCATTTGTCGAATCCAATATCAATAGATCGAGCATGTAATCACCCTTGATCCCGGATCTCAAGGTGATCCTTGTATCGAATAATTGTTGACTGTCCTGTTTACGATAGTTCAGACTATTTATATCAACAAAATATTTACCCTTTTCTCCGTTCCTTCTAACATTAACATCCTTTAAAACCCAATCATTGTAAGATGCATAATCCGTAATAATCGGTATAGCTTCTTTATATGTTAGAGGGACTATGATGATGGTTTCAAGATTAAAGGCACCGTTCTTTTTATACAGATAAGAATATTGCTCTCCCATATATTTTTTATCCCTTATATCCTGAAAAAGTCCCAGAGATGCCAGTTTAAGGAAAATACCCTTGTCCTGATCGGAAAGGCTTTTGTAGTAATCAAGCTGTTCGTTGTTTATTGAAAGAGAAAATTCTTTCTTTTTTTCTTTCTTGAAAACAGGGAACTTGAGACTGTTGTTCTCTATAATGTTAAACTGCGTAAGTTTTATTTCATTTGTAGGTACCAAATAAAAAGGAGTATCTTCAAAACGATTTTCGGAGCTAAAGACAGCAGCTAAGGATGCAATAAAAATCAAGATAACCATATTAAATATATATTACAATAAAATCCAAGATGCGATATAAAAGTGAGCAATGAGTTCACAAGACCGCCAAAAGACCAGAAGATTAATTGGGGCAATAACGCTTTTTATAGTAGTGCTCTCTATTCTTGTTATAGCTTTTGTAAATGCTATAGCATTTACAAAGTATCCATTTGCCGGTTTCTTTTTCCAACCTAATTTATATGTATCATTCACGGAAAGGGCTGAATGGGAAGGAATGAAAAACGGTATTAAACCTCTTTATCGCCTTGAAAAAATAAACAACGTTCAAATAACAGACGGTACACAGGCTTTAAAGACAGTCCAAGGAATGCCGAAGGATTCTATGGTCCGTTTTACTTTCAAAACCAATGAAGGGACTAAAGACATAGCCCTGAACCTATCTAAATTTACGCTCAATGATTTTTCCGTTACATTCCTGCTGCCTTTTTTAATAGGACTTTTCTTCCTTGTTACCGGGTTTATAGTTTATCTGCTGAATCCGTTTAAAAAGATCGCCTTTATACACTATGTGTCGTCTCTATTTGTGGCCCTGTTTTATTCTACGGTTCTTGATTCAAATACTACATACTGGTTTTACAGATTATTTGCACTGTATCCTCTTTTTGGCGCGGCTTCCGTACATCTGATACTTTGTATAACAGCCTCTGATTTCATGAAAAAATATCCTATTGCAAACACCTTCCCGTATATACTGGCCTCAATAATCGTGGGTTTTCAGCAATACTATCTATATTCCGATAGTTCTGCGTCGTTAATATACATGGTGTCGCCCATTTTTCTTGTCGGCTGTTTAACTATGAATTTTATTTATCTGGTGATCCATTATATAACCACCAAGAATATCGTGGCCAGAAGAAAGATCCGATTTTATATTATAGGGCTTATCTTTGGTACAATAATACCGGCGTTGTGGTCCATAACCTTCGCCTTTGGAAAACCTCTTATAAGCCTCGATTGGGCCATCGCCCTCTCTGTTTTTTACCCTGCATTTACTGGTTATGCTATAACCAGAGAGGATCTTTTTAATCTTGAGAGTATAGTCCGAACTTCACTGGAATATATTGTTTTCACCGGTATGGTAATAGCTTCTTACTTTATAGTTGTTGCGGTCACCTCCCTTGCTGTACAAAAATACGTTCAAAGTACACCTTTCATACACACAATAATAACAATCTTTGTCGTCGTAATTCTACTCCCTTTTAAAAACAGGATACAAACGTTAATAGATAAAACTTTTTATCCGGAACGTTATGATACACTGGATAGATTAAATGAT
>JAPLFT010000325.1 GCA_026390535.1 Pseudomonadota bacterium | reverse complement strand
TCTTATATATTGCATGACTGCTCTTTCTGAATCTCATTACCTCAGTGTATCAAATTACCAATCGTCTGGACGGCCGCCTCCATCCCCATGCAGAGCATGGGGCTTTGGTGCGGTGGAGTAAGCACTACAGCGTCTTTATCTGTCTTTTGAATATCAGTCCACTGCTTTAGTTCTATTATAACTACCTTTTCTTTACCGCTATCATCTTCACCTGTAATTATGAAGTCGATTCTATTTTTTGTTCGAGGTATAGAGTATTCAATAGCAACACCTGAATCGTCTGGAGGAATTTTATCAGTTTGCATTACCTTATACATTGCATCTCCTAGTGAATTCTTCCATGAATTATACTCGCTACTTCCAACTTGAATATCAATGTTTAGTTTTTCTTTTACCCTAGCTCTTACAACATCCTCAATACCATTTGAAGCATCATTTAAAAATCCAAGTTTTGTAGATTGATAGACAATCATAACTTGTTGTATTTAGTGTGTTTCCCTTTAGCTTTCTCGACAGGATATTTATCCTCATTTATCTTAATCTTCTTTTCAAGTGCATCGAGTACATCAATATTTAAATCATGACTCATGAGTAATACCCAGTACAAAACGTCCGCCAATTCTTCTCCTATGGCCCCTTTATTTTCTTTTACATATTTTTCCATCTCTTCTTTATTCTTCCATTGAAAATGTTCCATAACTTCACCAGCTTCCAGCACAAGAGAAAGTGCAACATCTTTTGGATTATGAAATTGCTTCCAATCTCTAGCGTCACGAAAAGAAATTATTCTTTTCGTTAGATTCTCAATATTTATTCTTGCTGAAGTTCCTTTTTTGTTCATATATTTTATTGAAACGATGTCGATCTAAATTGAGTAGCGTGGGGTGGGTTATCTCGATCCGGATAAACCTTTACTGTGTTTTTACACTTTGGACAGGTACAGAAAGCTGGATTTCCTGCCGGTTGCACTCTTATTGTCTTTTGGTGATCGTCCCAACAACATGTACAAAATGGTCCGTCTTTCTGACCATCTTTATTTATCCAGTAGGCATTATTTTCATGTACAAGTGAATCTTTGGTCTGTAGTTTATCTTTTAGATCCTTGTTATCTAATTCTAAATCTGAGATACGCTTTTGCATTTCAATCAGTTTTTCCATCACGTCCAAGATCTGTTCGTATTGTGGAATTTTATCCACCTCACGTAGTGTCTTACCTATTGATTTTAATTCATCGAGTATTGCCATATAATTTATTTTTGTATTTCTTCGTAGTTATCTATCTCACCAATAACCCTTACCAAATCCTTTGATCCATCAACAGAAATAGCCCCACATTTACATGGAGTTAATTTGCCATTAGTAACAGAAGAAATCTCAGTCCCACATTTCTTGCACTTAATGTAAGTCTCTATTTTGTTTTGGTTTGCAACAGGATTCATTATGTGGCCTATTTTAGCATTTTTACAGCTAAAAATAAAGAGAAAATTCCTGTCTTAATTTAGACAAGAATATACCTGTGGATAAGCTTGATTTTTTTCCTAAAACCTGCTAAGTTATAAGTGATCGCAAGATCGCTAAATCTAAAGCTAAGGGGCCCCGCAAGGGGTCCTTTGTGCATCTAGGAATTAAGTTTCTTGAGTTCTCTGAGCCAGCAAACAAATTTTTCTAAGTCTCTAATATCAAAAATAATAAGTCCTGCTGTTCTAAGACCGTTCAATTCTTTTGCAATACGACCAGCGGTAGCAAATAGCACAACCTTTTTCTTTGCATCTAGTAATTGTCGAATTGGATCAGCAAAATCACTATCTCCACTCCACAAAACAAAAGTATCGGCAACATTATGTTCCAAATCTAAAAGCATATCCACACCAATCTCAACATCAAAGTTACACTTCCTATCCTGTAATTTCTTTATACCTTGTTGATTTAAATTCTGTAAGTGCTGATTGAGGTTCTCTATCTGATTGAGAGCTAAAGTCTTTAACAAAGGAGTACGGATAAAATCACTCAGCAAGTCTGGTGACTGCATTGATTGTAAGCTCGTCACATCAATAGAAATGTCCATAATCTTTACCGACTTTGTGTGAAGTTCATAACCTCTATCTTCAAGATCTTTTATATCACTTTCTGACTGATCGTCACCGACCAAAGTACCCTGATAAAAATGAACCTTTTGTATTTGAGAAAAAGAATCTAGGAATTGTTTCAATCTCTTGATATCTATATGGAAACGTAACTTATTGGACCATGGACGAATGTTTGCATAATCAATATACATTATCGTCCTTCCAGACAGCATGGAATCAAGCTTTTCAATAAGCTCGGTTTGTTCATCTGCAAGGGTTTTGATTCTGTCTGTTTTTGGAGTAAACATGTGGGTATTCTATCATTAATTTTTATTAAATAAATATTGTGTATTTAAACAAAATAGCTTTTCACTGCTTTTTGACAATTTTTAGTGAAAAGTACTTAAAAATGAATCCGATTAACTAGTTTTTAATGTGTATTAAAGTTTGGACCCTTAACTTTTAGTATGTAACTTTTAAATTAAAAGTTACATATAGGAAGTCAATATAAAGCTGAAACCGCCCCTTTCGAGACGGTTTCGGATAATCCATCTACGCATGGCAGACGAGATTACGAGTATTATATCGTATTTTCTGATAAAATATAAACTATGAAAGACATCACTCTCAATGCAAAATGGATTATCAAAGCACCTATCACTGAGGTGTTTAGCATGATGACAGACTTTGAAAAGTTCCCTGTGAACTTTCCGAAGGTTGCTGATTCTGTACGAGTAGTAAAACGTGAAGGAAATAATTTGGAGATGGATGCAACGGTAAAATCATTCGGCCGAACATTCCCTGTAAAGATGAGAACTACCATCCTTCCTGGAAAAGGATTTATTTCTGATAATGATAGTCCAAAATTTGGCACTTCCGGCCATGAGGAATTACTACTTTCAGAACAGAATGGCGGGACGCAGATCGATTACACCTATCAAGTATCTATCCATAAGCGTTGGTTACGCATTGTCGCCAAGCCTCTTATAGGCTGGTTTTCTATGAAGTTCTGGGAGAAGGCGGTTATTGATGAGTTGAGAAAAAAGCTTGAGAGATAAACTTTTTAAGTATAATCAAAGAATATATAAACTACATAAAAGATAACCCTCAAGGCCATTGGTTCAAAGCTAAGCTCTACGGCTGGGGTTGGACACCAGTAAAATGGCAAGGTTGGCTTGTTATTTTTGCTTATGTCGCACTCATTGTGACCCTCGTAATCACTAGAGAAAAGGATATCGTAGGCAATCCAGACTCGGGAAGCAATTTCCTGACATTCGCATTGCCCATCATTGCACTGACTATTCTTCTTATTTTTATCTGTTACAAGAAAGGAGAAAAGCCACGCTGGCAGTGGGGACCACCTAAGAAGTAATTCCTACTTAATATTTTTTAATACTATTTCAAAATTATATTAAACAAAAAACCTGTAAGCATAATTCCGACCCCGACGATTCCTGCAAATATAAGGATTAGTCTTGTCTTCATAACTTTCTTTAGAATCATAAATTCTGGGAGAGATAGAGCTGTAACCGACATCATAAATGCAAGCGTGGTACCCATAGACACACCTTTCTCAGTTAAAGCTGATACAAGCGGAATAATCCCCGCAGCGTTGGAATATAGAGGAATACCAATTAATACAGCTAACGGAACTGCGTACCACTTGTCTGATCCTGCATACTGAGCTAAGAAATCAGCAGGAACATAACCATGTATCCATGCACCTACTCCAATACCAATAAGCACATATGGCCAGACTTTTTTAAGAAAATCTAAAGTGTAATCTTTGGCATATTCAATTCTTTCTTTTCGAGACATGCTTGGTAAATCAATATTGCCATTGATTTTATTTTCATATACAAATGGTTCAACCAGATTTTCAACTTTCATCTTGCCAATAATCAGTCCAGAAACGATAGCGATGAATAAACCACTAATAATATACGTAAGAGCAATTTTCCAACCAAACAATCCTAGTAGAAGAACTAAAGCTACTTCATTAATCATTGGAGAAGCAACAAGAAACGAAAATGTAACACCGAGAGGAACTCCAGCCTGAACAAAACCTAAGAATAATGGAATCGCTGAACAAGAACAAAATGGAGTAATAATACCGAGTAATGATGCGACTATATTCCCTGTATAGTTATTTTTATGTGAAAGAATCGCTCGTATCTTTTCAGGTGGTAGATATGAACGAATGATTGAAACAACAAAAATAATTACCGAGAGGAGAATAAATATCTTTAATGTGTCATATACGAAAAAGTCTACAGCGCCTGCGAGCAATGTTTTAGGCACAATACCGAAGACATCATATGTGAGCCAATCAGAAAATAATTGTAATGGATAAAATATACTCATAAATTATTTAACAATTACCTCCACATTTACACGAACTACAATTTTTGTCTTTCTGTTTTGAATCAGTCAAATTCCCTGTAATAATTTGCTTTAGTTTTTCCTCATCAGGAAGCACACCCACTAATACAGGCTTACCTTCAATAGCAAGCACAGGACTACTCATTACCCCCATAGCTGCAATTTTAGTTATATCCGTGCTGTATTCAACAGTATCTGTAATACCTAATTTCTGGACTACTTCCTTGGTAAGTTCAAATAACGCTTTACATTTTTTACAACCCGATCCAATGACTTCTATTTTCATATATTTTTATATTAATGTTTCTGTTAATACTAATTGATAACTTTTTATGACATCCTCATCTCGTGAGTAAATAATCTTCAGTCCATCACGTCGACTTTTGAGTAGTTTCATATCTTTTAATACTTTTAAATGATGTGAACTCAAATTCTGAGGTAATTTGAGCTTTGGATGTATCTCACAAGCACACTTCTCTCCACCTTTCAGAAACTGCAAAATGGCTAGACGGTTTGGCTCGGCTATTGTCGTGAGGTATTTTTTAATGTTCATTTTTTCTTTCATGTTTAAATACTATATCAATATGTATTGATATAGTATCATGATAAGACACATAAGCACAAATTTTAAGATTATATTTCTGTGTATAACTACCTAAGGCCATTTCCTCAGCACTCGGCTGTGTAATTTTAAACAATCCGTCCCTATAATTTGGGATATAAATGTGTTCTTTGTTGGTCTTCCAGAAGGTTATTACCTCGCGCACAACGTCGAGCAATTGAAAAACCGTCCCGAATGGGCGGTTTTTCAATTGCGACGGAAGCATGTCGCCTGCGCGACATGCGGGACAGGATTC
>JAPLFT010000306.1 GCA_026390535.1 Pseudomonadota bacterium | reverse complement strand
AGAATATTTTCCATTGTAAGAGGTTCTTTGTTGGGGACACCTCTTATTCCGTCGGTGCCGAATATCTTCCTCTGCATCATATCAGATCATTCTCCTTTGATGGAAACCTTAACTTTTTTTGGAACTATAGAGACCAATCTTAGGCCGTCGGGAAGTTTTACCACGATAGGTTCATCATATGTTCCGGGTGCATTAAACGATAGGTCAATTACGGCCTTTATATCCTGTGCGGAAAGCTTATCCATAATGATCGTTGGCCCCTGTATAGTGACGTTAATCTTATTTTTTGCGATGTTGTAAGACTTTGAACCGATAACTTTTATGTTAATATCCGTGAAAGTCTTTGAAGTTATATAAGGGACAACATCTATGAGTATTGAAAAATTCTCTGCGGATACATCTTTGAATTTTTCCCTGTATTTTGCATCTATGGCGATATTTCTCGTCATAGGTTCAGATACATTACTCAGATCAATGACCGCTGTATAAACCTCTTCCGATTTTGTAACAATACTTTCAGGCCCGGTTATTTCCACCGTCTTCGGCTCTATATTTATATTCTTTACTTTATATCCGTACGGCACTTCTCCTATAAGGCTTGGAATCACCTTGACTGTTTTTGTTTTTAACTTTTCAAGTCTTGTAGCAATCTCCGAAGGATAAAAGCCGGTAATCTTTACTCCCAATGGAAGTCTTAGAAGCTCAGGATAGAGCCTGTAAGAAACAAAACCAATTTTTCTGTCCCTCAGGTCTATATTTATAAGGTAATTTTTCTGCATTATTTCCTGAATAAACGCCCTTGGACCTGTAAATCTTACCTCAACATCTTTTATTACATCCGCACTAATAACAAGATCAGGCGCGGTTATAAAATTCAACGGCAGTTTTTTAACTACCTCTATCTTATAAGACGTTGTTACCATAAACCAAAGAGCAAGGGTCGTAACAAGCGCGGTTATCTTAAGTGTAATATTTTTAGTGTAAAGATCTTGCACAAATCTTTTTATAAAAGAGAATATGTGATTATGCCTGCGCATGGACAACCTCTTTTATACCGTATATTTCATTTAATACTTTTCTCAGTGCCGGACCATCAAGATCCCTCATAAGATGCCCGTCCATCGCAATGGATATTTCTCTCTGTTCCTCTGAAACCACTATAACAACAGCGTCGGTGTTTTCCGCCAATCCTATCGCCGCTCTATGCCTTGTACCCAGAGATTTTTCAACATTCGGATTCCTTGTAAGAGGAAGAAAACAGCCTGCAGCCCTTATTTTGCCCTCTGTTATTATAACCGCACCGTCATGAGCCGGGGCATTAGGTGTAAAAATACTGACAAGCAGGTCGGAATTTATTTCTGCGTCCATCTTAACGCCTATCTCAACAGATTCCGTAAGAGCCGTATTTTTTTCTATTACTATCAACGCCCCTATTTTCTTTCTGGAAAGACTTATACAAGCTTTTATCAGTTCCTCTATTATATGTTCGTTCTCTTCTCTGATCGCCGACATGCTGAAAATCGGTCCTTTGCCCATTCTTGCAAGCATCTTCCTTATGTCGTCCTGGAAAATTATTATGAGGATTATAAAAAGATAATTCACAAGCCGGCTGAATATCTCATGTACGGTAAGAAGCTGAAGACTTATAGACATAAAATAAAGAGCACCAAAGATAACAAGCCCCGTTAAGACCTGAAGTGCCCTTGTCCCCTTGATAAGCAGAAGCAGTTTATAAATTATCAGAAATACAATGAGTATATCGAGGATATCCAGCCATCTGAAGTTCGATATTATATCGTTTATGACCAGATCAAACACTTGGGTTTAAATCTCCTCGACAGATTTATAAAACTTAATTACGCTGACAAGTCCCTTTACATCATGCGTTCTGAATATTTTAACACCTTGTTCCATTAATGACAATGATATAGCATTCGTGAGCGTGTCTCTTTCTCCCACTTCAAGCCCGGTTATATTACCAAGATAGGATTTTCTGCTGAGCCCGGCGCAAACCGCAAAATTAGTCCCTGTAAAAGAGTACATATTCTTTAACAGAGCTCCTACATCCGACTTGGAAAGACCAAATCCTATGCCGGGGTCAAAAATAAGGCGCTCTCTTAAAATCCCCATTCCGGTAAATTTTCTTTCATTCGATTCACAGAACTCAAAAAATGTTGCCACCGGATCACAGAGTCCTACATCCGGAGCAGATCCGCTGTAAGAACCCGATGTGAGGTTCATCATAATAAGGGCGGATGCCTCGTGTTTTTTCATCTCGTCCAGCGTCAGTTCAACACCTTTTCCCGCACTGATATCATTTACAAGTTTTGCGCCAGCGGATAATGCGCTCTTTATCACTTCCGGTTTGTATGAATCTATGGAAACAGTAATATCAAAATTCTTATTTACAGCCTCTATTATGGGAACAACCCTGTCTATCTCTTCCTGTTCCGTGATACCGTGGCTTGCTGGACGCGTGGATTCACCGCCAACGTCTATGATATTGGCACCGCTATTTAAAAGATGTTCAGCGTGTCGCATAGCAGAGTCGTAATCGTTGAATTTTCCGCCGTCAGAGAATGAATCTGGTGTTACATTAAGTATACCGAGGACTATAAAATCCTTTGAAAGGTCAAAAGTTTTATTACCTATCCTGATCTCATGTGTGTTTTTTACTATTATTTTTTCCACCTGATCGGCAACACAGTTAAAACACTCAGGCTGCATCCTCATCTTGGCTACGAACCTTTCAAGTACGGATTCGTTTCCCATCAACAGAACATCCGTCTGCTTTTCCAGACACGCATAACTGGATTTGCTTATTGCAGCGTCTCCGCCGCATGCCAGCATTTCCTGTTTTATGATGTTTGCCCACGAGGTTTTAACGGATTTAAGTATAATATTTGTGTGTTGCGATTTTGGTGAAAGTAAGCCGACGGCACAAGGTTCTACATCTATGGATCTTAATATCCTTTCTGTCTCTTTCTTGTCATGCAGTCTGATGGGATAGACCAGCATCCGTTTTTACTTCCTCTTTTTTTTCATCCGTCATTTCATTCTGTGGTCTTTGATATTCCACTTTTGGCGGAAGAATTTTACCTTCTATTAATATATCGACCTCATCTCCACTCAGGACTTCCCTCTCAAGAAGAGCCTCTGATATTCTGCTTAGTTTATCCTTATTCTTCAGTATCAGGTCCTTAGCTTCGTTGTAGCAGGACATAACGATGTTTCTTATTTCGTCGTCTATAGTTTTGGCAGTCTCCTCGCTATAGTTCTTAACTGTTCCGAATTCCTTACCCAGGAATATTTGATCGTGTTCGTTGCCCCATTTTAAAGGCCCCATCTTGTCGCTCATACCCCAGTTACATACCATTTTTCTGGCTATGTCCGATGCACGCTCAAGGTCGTTGCTGGCGCCAGAGGTCTTGCTTCCAATAATTAATTCCTCTGCAACCCTTCCTCCCATTAATACCTCTATCTCAGCCAGTGCCTTTTCTTTTTTGAGAAGATATCTGTCATCCTCCGGCAGTGTCTGTGTCACTCCCATCGCAAGACCATGGGGAATAATTGTGACCTTGTGGACCGGATCAGCCTCTTTAATAAGTTTTGCCAACAATGTGTGTCCGGCTTCATGAACTGCAGTTATGTGTTTTTCTTCTTCACTGATGATCATGCTGTGTCTTGCAACACCCATTATGACCTTATCCTTTGCTCCCTCTATATCGTGCATGGTCACACTCTTGCTTCCGCCTCTTGCGGCAAGGAGTGCAGCCTCGTTGACAAGATTTTCAAGATCCGCGCCTGTAAACCCGGGGGTTGCCTTTGCCACGACCTCCAGATTAACATCATCGCTTAAAGGCATCTTTGAAGAATGGACTTCCAGTATCCGCTTTCTCCCGTTAACGTCGGGGCGATTTACTATTATTGTCCTGTCAAACCTTCCGGGCCTTAAAAGGGCCGGATCCAGGACGTCGGGCCTGTTTGTTGCCGCTATGAGTATAACACCCTCGTTGGATTCAAATCCGTCCATCTCAACAAGCAGTTGGTTCAAGGTCTGTTCTCTTTCATCATGTCCGCCGCCAAGGCCTGCTCCCCTGTGTCTTCCAACAGCATCTATTTCATCTATAAATATTATGCACGGAGCGCTCTTTTTTCCCTGGTCAAAAAGGTCCCTTACCCTGCTTGCACCAACGCCCACGAACATCTCCACAAAATCTGAACCGCTTATGCTAAAGAACGGAACCCCCGCTTCTCCCGATATAGCCTTTGCAAGAAGCGTCTTACCGGTTCCCGGAGCTCCGACAAGAAGAACTCCCTTAGGGATCCTTCCCCCAAGGCGTGTATATTTTTTTGGATCTTTCAGGAAATCAACAAATTCCCTTAATTCTTCTTTAGCTTCATCAACACCAGCAACATCCTTAAAAGTAATTTTCATCTTACCTTCATTAAGCAGCCTTGCACGGCTCTTGCCAAAGCTCATAGCTTTTCCGCCGCCGGACTGAAGCTGACGCATAAACATAAAGAACAGAATAAAGAGGAATATCATCGGTCCCCAATTGATCAAGAGCTGTTGCCACAGCGGGGTCTTCTCCGATTCTTCATAATTTGGAGTAAGACCGTTATCTCTTACAAGCTTAAATGCCGCATCCCCTGTGGTTCCTATTGTTTTAAAATACCTGCCTTCGCTAAAGTTGGGCTTATATTTTCCGACTATCTTCTGATCACCCTTAAAAGTGACCTCTGCTATCTTTTTGGACTCAAGATCGGTCACAAATGTGGAAAAAGGCACCTCTATCTGTTTTTCTTTCTGCCCTTTGAACACATTAAAAACGCTTATGAACAGAAGAAGCAGTGCCAGCCAAAGCGCTATTGTTTTGTATGATTGTTTCATTAAGTTACATCTCCCCTATATTTAAAAACCCTTTTTATTTAAAAAATCCTTTAGAACCTAGCATGTTAGGACTGGTGGGTCAATAACATCATTAATGTCATATGTCGCAATGCCGATAAGGACTTATGGGACAGTAGTACGTTAGTTCCTGGAGGTGCCCAGAATGAAGATGTTAATGGTTTTGGCCGTGTGCCTTTTAACCCCAAATCTTCTGTTTGCCGAACCGGTTAATGATGAGAACGGAATCGCCATTAATAATAGTGGTTTCGTTTATGCCGGTCAGAACGCCCTTGTATCCAATAAAGTTGTTAAGATCAGAAAACCAGCCAGTGTTGACGGTATGCAGAAATACTACAGATTTTTTGATTCAAAAGAGGACAATTACAAGAAACTGTATTATTAAGTTGTTCCATGAAACAGTTTAAACACGCAGCCCTTCTTGTTGAAGGAGCAAAAGACATATTCCATGCAAAAACAGCCTCTGTACTTTTAAAATATAGACCGGAAAGCATTTCTTTTCTTCTTGATTCCACTCATTCAAAATCGAACCCTAATATATTCAGCAAGAATTCGGATATACCGACAATCACCGATGTAAAAAATGGTCTTGGCAAGATAGATAATCTCATAATCTGCCTTATGCTCCCTGAGGGAAAAGTCCCTGAAAGTTGGATAAATCACATAACCACAGCGTTAAAAAACGGCATAGATATAATCAACCCGCTTCATGTGGATTTTGGAAAACTTGCTCAGATTTCTAATATCCTGGGTAGTGTCAGCACCAATTCTTCAGAGGCTGTAACCAAATTCAATGATTGCAAGGGCGAGATACATAATATAAGGATACCTCCGGATGATATTGAACTTTTCTCTCTGAAAGTGCTAAAGACCCATGCAAAAAGGGTACTGACGGTAGGTTCCGACTGCAATATAGGAAAGATGCTTACATCCCTGGAACTCAATGCGGTGGCCAAAAAGCGTGGAATAAACTCTGATTTTATAGCCACAGGCCAGATTGGTATGCTGATAAAAGGCGAAGGTATCGCAATTGACAGGGTTATCTCTGATTTTGTCCCCGGCTCTGTAGAAAAACTTATACTAAAGGAAAAGAATAGAGATCTCCTGTTCGTTGAAGGACAGGGCTCAATATTCCAACCTATATATTCCGCCGTTACAATGGGTCTAGTGCACGGCACAGCCCCTGATGCAATGATATTTTGCCATGTGCCGAGCAGGAAAAAATTAAGATACACGGATATAGACATGCCCGGATATCACACCATGATAAAAATGTACGAGGACCTTGCAGA
>JAPLFT010000155.1 GCA_026390535.1 Pseudomonadota bacterium | reverse complement strand
TCTTTTACCGCGGCTAGAAGTTCCTTTATATCGGAGCCTGTAGTATCTATATCGTGGGTATCCGCTATTATGACCTGGGCCTTTTCCGGTACAGATATGATTTCAGGAGTGGATTTTATCCTTTCATATTCTTCCAGAAATTTAAATGCGGTAGGTACTCTGTCCTGATTTACCAATATTACTTCTTTCCCCAGTTTTTTAAGACAATGAGCCAGTGCGATCTCGCTGCCAAGGGCATCTCCGTCGGGATTTTGATGTGTAGAGATTATAACCGGAAGAGGGTTATCTAGAATCCTGGAACTTAAATCACTTAATTGCATCTTTGAAAAATCATATTATCAGGCGTTATTAGTGTCAACATCTATACCGATTTGTATTCAAAATTATCCTAATTAATATCAGAATAGGTAATTTCAGTTAAATTCTCTCTGCAAGTCTTATTGCATGTTAAACTGACGCTCGTTTTGTTATTCATCGTTGGGATAAGATATTTGCTGGTGTTAAGTGTTCCTTCTGCCGAGAGACCACCTAACCCCGCAAATATACCTTATCCCAACTTCTTCATACACAAAACTCGCTAGTGTTTAAACGACTTGCAGAGAGAATTTAACTGAAATTTCACATCATAATCATATCGGGATAATTTTGAATGCAAAACGGTATTATTCTAACCCTATGTTTTATTCTGGCAGAGGGAGTGTAATTTCAAAAGTCGTACCTTCTTTGGATGTTGATACAAGCCTTATGATACCCTCGTGAGCCTCTATTATGCCGAGAGAAACACTAAGCCCCAGGCCCGCGCCCTCATTATCCTGTGAACCAAAACTTTTTCCCATTCCTATAACACCCTTTGTCGTAAAAAACGGTTCAAATATCCTGTCTTTTATGGAATCAGGTATCCCATATCCCGTATCGATTATTTTAATAGAGAGGTTTTTGTTTTCTACACGTGTTCTTAAAGTGATATTTCCACCCTGAGGCATGGAGTGTTTAGAATTTATGAGAAGATTTAACAGTACCTGTTCTATCTCTGTCTGATCACCATTTACATAAATAGCGCCGATATCCGATAAATCCAAAATAATCTGTATCTTAAAGTTCAGAAGATCCTTTTCTATCAGCTTTACGATATTATTTATTGCATCATTTATATTGAATAATTTATGATCCGAGCTTTTTTTACGGGAGAAATCCTGAAGCCTGGATACTATCCCACAGGCTCTTTCTGATGCTAAAAGGGCGATAGAGAGAGCTTCTTCCATTTCTTTGGGTTCCTTTTTTTCCAAAGCAAGACTTACATGACCTATTACGGCGCCCAGTATATTATTGAATTCATGGGCAATACCGCTTGATAAAGTTCCCAAAGACGCCATCTTTGCGGCATGCAGCAGTTCATTCGTCTTTTTTTCCACTTGCTTGCCAAGATTCGCATTTAATTTTTGAAGTTCGGATTCTCTTTCCTGTATCTTTTTTACCATTGTATTGAATGATGAGATCAATTCGTTTATTTCCCTGAAATTGCTTGGGTTTATTTTCTGGCTATAAACTCCGTCTGCAAAACATTTAGAGGCTGTACAGAGATTTTTGATCGGTTTTAGGAACGAGTTAACTACAAAATAGAATATTATTATGGCTATTATGAGAATAAGGAACATTGAGCCTATGGAAGAGTATAAAAAATGCTGATATGAAGTTTGTGCGGTCGCGATGCTGTTATACGACAATATTCTAAGATTGGTGTACGGTATCTCGTCTATAAGAAAAAAGTAATTGCTGCTTTTAAAGAAAGAGCTCTTTTCCTTTATTATTTCCGGATTGTCCAACATGGATTTAAATTTTGCATGTTTAAAGTCGACAAAAGTAAACTTCTCAAGATTAAGTTCAAATCTGTTCGGCGATATTATTAAAGTGGGTAGTGATGCACTGCTCCTGTTGAAGAAATTTAAATACGCATCAAACGTCGCCAGATATTTTTTACCGGAAATGGTTATAGGGATATATATGCATACGGAGTTTGTCATTGCTTCATCGTTCGTAAAAAGTACATCGCTGGAAGGATAATATTTTATGTTTATTTTACAGTTGTTGGGTGCGTTATCAGGATATAATATAAAATTGGCCTTGTCGTAACTGCTTATGGAAACGCTCTTGATAAATTTAAATTTTGCCAATCCCAGTTTGTCTTCACTATTTGCGTTAATAGACGGAGAATTGAGAGAATTTATTTTATTGTATGTTATACTGACCGCATAACTTTTTAGGTTTGATATCTTACCCCTTATATCCGATGTGATCGTTTCATTATTTAAAGTTAAGATGCTGTACGCGTGAGATATATTGGAATTGTGCATGGCTTTGTTTGCTATATATATAATTGTAAGAGCGGTTAAGGTGATTAATGCACCGATTGTTATAAGTATTCTGTCTCTAAGGGTCATAAGCTACATTATATAATGCAAATGAGTTTCAGGTTATTTTTTTTGGCGCAAAAAAATGCCCCAAAAGCCCAATAAAAACGGATTCTTGACCTAAAATAAAAAAAAATAAAAAAAAGAAAAAATTTTCCTTGCCAATGTAGGGGTCTTTGAATATAACTGTCCCTCGCACTTACTGATAGAAGATGTTTGTCTGTCAATAAGACGAGAAATAAAGTCTTTGAAAACTAAATAGCAGGTAATTGTTCAGTGAAAACTTTTAGAACATGTTCTTGAAGTTAATTTTTATTTGAGAAAAAGTATTAAACCTTTCCAAAGGTTAAACGATAAGTTTAATTGGAGGGTTTGATCCTGGCTCAGAGTGAACGCTGGCGGCGTGCTTAATACATGCAAGTCGAACGAGAAAGTCCCTTTCGGGGGGCGAGTAAAGTGGCGCACGGGTGAGTAATACGTAGATAATCTACATTTTGATGGGGAATAACACTGGGAAACTAGTGCTAATACCGCATAACCTGACGACGATTG
>JAPLFT010000173.1 GCA_026390535.1 Pseudomonadota bacterium | reverse complement strand
ATACAGCTTGAGGTCTTTGGAAGCAATAATCTGAAACAGATTCATATGCTGGGTCTTACTCTGGAAAACACAAAACTATCAGAGAGTGGAAAAATAGCATATACGTATATTCCGCTTGAAGCTATGGTTCAGAATAATATTTCTCCAAACGAAACAAAGGGATTTATAAATAATCTGCTTACTATCAAGGGCGTGGAAATAGCCGTATTGTTAAGACAGGACAGTAAAGACAAGATAAAGGTGAGTATAAGGTCAAAGGGAAATTATCCTATATACGATCTGGCGGAAGAGTATGGTGGAGGAGGACATAAATTTGCAGCTTCTTTTATATCAAATATGCCTCCGGATACGCTATTTAAAAGAATAATAGATAAGCTTGAAAAATTAACGGTGGAAACATTAAACTGATGGCTTTAAAAGGAATAGTAGTAGGAGTATCAACAGAGCAGAACTCCAGGGCTTCGATGGACGAGATCAAGAGTCTTGCGGAAACTGCCGATGTAGCCGTATATAAAGAGTTCACTCAGAACGTTAAAAAAATAAACGCCTCAACATGTATAGGGAAAGGAAAAGTCGAAGAGATAAAAGATGCAGTAAAAAATGATGATATAGACGTAGTTATATTTGACCGTGATCTTAGCCCTTCTCAGCAACAAAATCTGGAAGCGGAACTTGAAACTCAGGTTATAGATAGAACAGGTATAATCCTAGATATCTTTTCAAAAAGAGCAAAAAGCAAGGAAGGTAAGATACAGGTAGAGCTTGCCCAGTTAACCTATAAATTATCAAGACTCAAGGGCATGGGCAACGAACTAAGCAGGCTGGGCGGTGGTATAGGAACAAGAGGTCCGGGAGAAAGCAAGCTGGAATCGGACAGACGTACAATAAGGGACAAGATAACACGGCTTAAACATGAGCTAAAGACAATAGAAAAGAACAGGATGTTGCACCGTCAGCAAAGAGACAAAAAGAATATACCGCAGATCGCGATAGTCGGATATACCAACGCCGGTAAATCAACTCTCATAAATCTTTTAACTTCCGCTCAAACCTTTGTTGAAGATAAGTTGTTTGCCACACTTGACCCGACAACCAAGAAATTAAAATTATCAACGGGGAAACAGGCGGTCATAACCGATACTGTAGGATTCATAGAAAAATTGCCCCATAATCTTATAGAGGCGTTTAAATCTACATTTGAGGAAATACGCGAAGCGGATCTGCTGCTTCATGTAATAGATATCTCAAATCCCGATTTCTATAATCACACCAGAGTCGTTAAAGAAGTTTTGGAATCCATGAATATCGTCGAGATTCCCTCTTTATATGCATATAATAAAATAGATATTGCAAACGTACCCAAAGAAACTTTTTTAAGATATCCAAAAGAGAGACCGTTTGTAATGATGTCGGCATTGCAAGGCACAGGGACAGAAGATTTGCTATCAAAGATAGAAGAAGCTTTATCCGGTTTTTGGATAAAAATGAAAATAAAGGTTGGGCATGTTGATCCCTGGCTTTTGTCTTTTCTACTTTCAAACGGTTATATAATCAAACAAGAGGAAAAAAACGGATACTCTATCATAGAAGTTGAACTGCCTAAAAACATAGCAATTAAGCTCAAAAAATCCCTTCCCAGCAAACAGTTCATTTAAGTTAATTGTTGATTATTGTTAATCTTGAAGTTATCTTTTAAACATGAGTAAAACTGACAAGAAATATAAGCTGACCCCATACCTTTCTAAGCAAAAAATAGACGCATTATGCAAAGATCTGGCAGAACAAATAAATGAAGACTACAAGGATTTTGTGGTTAAGGGTCCGGAGGATCATACAAGCCCACAGTTAATCGCCATATGTATTCTTAAGGGCAGTTTGTTCTTTATTGCAGACATATTAAGACACATAAAAATACCGTTTATAGTCGATTTTGTTAAATTATCCAGTTACGGTAAGGGTATGAAATCTTCCGGTACAATCACGATCCTGCAGGATATTTCTACGGATATATACGGTAAACATGTCATAATATTTGACGAGATAGTCGATAGCGGTCGAACTTTGTCTTTTTATATAGAAAGACTTCGCTCGGCAGAACCGAAATCCATAAAAGTTTGTACGCTAATAGATAAGAAGATCTGTCGCTCTCCGGAAAGCAAAATAGATGCCGATTATGTAGGTATAAACGCAGGAGAGGAATTTTTAGTCGGTTATGGACTGGATCATGCAGAACAATACAGGAATCTTGCTGAAATCTACCAATTAAAAGAGATTTAAAATTATGAAGGTTTTAAAATTCGGCGGTTCGTCTTTATCTACACCAAGCTATGTAGAGACAGTATGTAATATAATCCATAAATCCATGGAGAATTCAAAGATTGTCGTTGTAGTATCGGCCTTGAACGGTATAACAAATAATTTGGCGGAATTGGCAAAATTGGCCAAGGACAACAGCAGTTCATATAAAGACCTTTTAAATAATATAAGCGTGCAGCATTTTACCACCGCCCAGAGCCTTGTAAAACCGGAAAAACAACCTGCCCTTTTTGAGGAAATAAGAATACTGCTGGAGGAACTGGATGAGGTATTAAAAGGAGTGTCTCTGCTAAAAGAACTATCGCCAGGATCTATGGATCTTATATTGAGCTTTGGAGAAATACTCTCAGCAAAGATACTAACAGAGGTAATCAAGGGAACCGGTATTCATGCTGAATATATGGACGCCAGAAATATAATAGTTACAGACACCCGTCATGGTTCCGCCAAAGTGGATATTGAGGCAAGCTATAGCAAAATACAAAGATATTTTGCCGAGCATAAATCTTTGCAGATAGTGACGGGATTTATAGCTTCGACCAAAGATAATATAACCACCACACTCGGCAGAGGCGGATCTGATCTTACAGCCTCTATTTTAGCCGCCGCCTTAGATGCCGAAGAGATACAACTTTGGAAAGACACCGACGGTGTTATGACCACAAATCCAAAGAAAGTTAAAAAAGCTTTTCCGTTGAGCTCTCTAAGTTATGAAGAGGCCATGGAACTATCACACTTTGGCGCAAAGGTCATATATCCTCCGACCATCCAGCCGGCATACATGAAAAAGATCCCCATTCGTATATTGAATACATTCAACCAGGATTTTAGCGGAACATTGATAACGAGCGGAGAGTATAAGGGAAAAACACAAAAAAAGATCACCGGTATTACGTCCATAGAGGATATTTCTCTGTTGGTCGTTCAGGGATGCGGGATGATAGGGGTCTCTGGTATATCCGCAAGATTATTCGGCACTTTTGCAAAAGAAAAGATAAGCGTGATACTGATCACACAGGCGTCATCGGAACATTCCATTTGTGTAGCAATAGAACCCATACACGCAAAAAGAGCTAAATCCATAGTAGAGGAAGAGTTCAAGTCAGAAATACTCGATCATATGATCAACAGGGTGTTTGTTGAGAATGATCTGTCCATAATAGCCATCGTAGGGGAGAACATGAAAAAAACAGTCGGCATTGCCGGCAAGTTTTTCAGCGCCCTTGCCAAAAACGGCATAAACATAGTAGCTATAGCCCAGGGTTCTTCTGAACTAAATATCTCCGTCGTGATATCAAAAGATAATCTTACAAAGGCATTAAATGCCGTGCATCAGGAATTTTTTCTGTCTGAAACAAAGACGGCAAATCTTTTCGTAGTAGGTTGCACCGGCAATATCGGTTCCAGGCTGCTGGATCAGATAAAAGAAAATTATCAAAAAATACTTAAAAACCTGAAATTGGAATTAAAACTGGTCGGTATAGTAAACACAAAGAAAATGTATTTTCTTGAGGACGGTATAAATTACGAAAATTACAGAAAGGAACTGGAAGAACACGGAGAAACATCCAATCTGGATATGTTTGTTGATAGGATGAAAAAGATGAATATGCCGAACAGTGTTTTTGTGGACTGCACGGCCATACCTGATCCGGTTAAACACTACTGTTCTGCACTTGAATCCAGCATCTCTGTTGTCACTCCTAATAAAAATGGAGCTGCAAGCTCTTATTTAGAGTATTCAAAATTAAAGGAGCTGGCAACACTCTATAATACTAAATACATATATGAAACAAATGTCGGTGCCGGGCTTCCCATAATTAACACGCTTGATGACCTTGTTAACAGCGGAGATAAAATTCTGAGGTTCGATGGAATACTTTCCGGAACTTTGAGTTTTATTTTTACTTCATTTACCGGAGACAGGAAATTTTCCGATGTCGTCATGGAGGCAAAAGAAAAAGGATTTACGGAACCGGACCCCCGAATGGATCTAAGCGGACTGGATTTTGCAAGAAAGATTTTAATACTTGCAAGAGAGATAGGTGCAAAACTGGAATTAAAAGATGTAATTATAGAGCCGTTTATACCGGATACATGCTTTAAGGCAGATTCCGTGGATTCATTCTTTGAGGAATTAAAAAAACACGATGACTATTTTGAAAAGATGAGAAAAGAAGCAGAAGGCAGGAATGAAAAACTAAAATGCATAGGAACATATTCAAAAGGTTCCTGCAAAATATCATTACAGAGCATAGGGACTGATCATCCTTTTTATCAACTGAAGGGCAGTGATAACATCGTGTCATTTGAAACAGACAGATACAATGTAACTCCTGTTGTTATTAAGGGACCGGGGGCAGGCTCCGACGTAACATCTGCCGGCGTATTAGCCGATATAATAAGGAGTTTCACTTAGTGGGAAGCGTTCTCAATTGAATTCTCGAATCAACCCTTTATCTATCCAAAAATTTACTATTTTCTCTACGTTATCAGGAAGTCCTATATAATTATCCTTTAAAATCTGACCATTATAACCGTTTCTATGTAAAATCATCGGTCCTGCATCACCAAGATCCATATTACTAATGGATACGATCGGAGTATTTATATCTGCTTTTCTTATGATCAGGGTCAATTGATCGCCGTTCATTACATCACCTAAAGTATAATCCATAAATATTAAATCATATTTATTACTCTCTATAAGTTCCAACGCGTCTTCTCCTGTAGTTACATGATCAATTTTATTTGATCCCGTCTTTTTAATCTGTTCAATAAACTTAGTAGCAACAGTCATATTATCTTCAACAATTAAAATATTTTTTCCCTTAAAACTAAATGAATTACCCGGGACAACATCTTTTGGAAGTTATTTTAAAACAAATATACTCTCTATATCCTTTGATAATGGTGTTTTGGGACGATAGGATGAGCCAAAAGGCATATCCATATTATTTCTGTAAGGAGTTCCGGCTCCAAGTGGATCTTTGGGTTCTAATTTAAAAATCCTACCTTTTGTTGATCTTACCATTAACGGTGCTTCAGCGAACAGATCGGTCGGAGCTATTCCCATACTCATAAACCCAAGCGCTATTGCGTCTGAAATAAAATTGGTTATAATTTTTTGGGCTAATGTAGGTTTTGATTCCCTTTCTATCCAGGCTGTAATCACCTTGTATATTCCCTTATCCGGAATGCTAAAGAACAAGGGAAGCAATTTATCAAAATTACTCGATGATTTTATAATTTTCCATCGCGTATAATCATTTAAAACATATCCCATCTCAGTAAATATTTTCTTTGCATCGGGATCTACTGAATAGTTATCCTCATCGAACAACCAGGTCTCATATTCATCTTTACCGGAAAGATTGTTTATAAGTCCTGAGCTCTCCGGATGTATTATCTGTGTTCCATTTAATCCTTTTATGGCAAGGACCTCAAGAGAACGGACAAGTTCATACGTTTTATTGGTATTCCATGCGATCTTTATAAGTTTTTCAGTTGGTGTTTTATAATTGATGGTAAGAGCAGTATTTACCAGCTCGCTCTTTATGTCTGCCTGTGCCTTGTAGTACTGACCGACTGAAGCACAATAATCAGATAGTGCGCAGTTATCAGGATTTTGAATCTGAGCCGATAACTGATGACAAAATAATGCTGAGATAAATATAACAAGATGCGTTAACTTCATGATCTGAAAAACTCCTTAAATAAAGATATGCCTTTTTATGGCCAATATATGAAAAGCAACATCTATACCACAAAAAACACTCATAGATTACAAGTGGTTAACAAATAGCAGAGATACATAAACTGTAAAATTTAAGATTTCCTGATTGTTTTTTTGACAAGGAAATATCAATTACTATTCACTTAACATTCGTATTTTAACCTTTTTAATACCTCTACAAACACCATATTAACCGCACGAGTCATAACGCGTGTTCTTACTCCTGTAAATATTTCTTTTGTAGAATAAAAATCATTTTCAAATAAAAAACCAAAATATATCAATCCAACGGGTTTATCTTTGGTTCCACCTTCAGGCCCTGCGATTCCTGACACTGAGACCGATATATCGGCATCCATTAATTTTTTAAGGCCAAAAGCCATTTCACGAACAACCTCGTCGGAGACCGCTCCATATTTATCAAGAGTTTTCTGGCTAACACCCAGAATGTTTTTTTTTGTCTCGTTTGAATATGACACAACACCGCCAAGAAAGACTTTAGAGGCTCCGGAGTTCTTTACAAATTCACCGGACAGATTCCCTCCGGTAATAGATTCCGCAAAAGATAAGGTTAAACCCTTTTCCTTTAATGTATCCAACACAAGCTGAGAGATGTCCTTATCCTCAGTGAAAAAGATATCCGCATCTTTTAATATTTTCTCCACTTTTTCTGCAGCTGCGGTTAATTTCTTAACATGCTCTTTTTCTGCAGTATCATTGTTTACTATGGTGTTATTATCGTTTCCTATGGAGTTATTATTTTTTCCCTCGATGTATTTACTTAGATGTATCTCACACCATCCTCCTGATGTGAAATAATAACCTATATCTACATCCTCATTAAATGATACAAAAAGGTCGGCCACAGTACTTTCTCCGACGTTGTAAAGACTATAG
>JAPLFT010000320.1 GCA_026390535.1 Pseudomonadota bacterium | reverse complement strand
ACAGCTTTCTTTTTGAGTTTTGGAAGACTCCAGTCTGCATATGCCTGAATAGCCTCCGGCACATGTTTGGTCCAAATAAGACCGTGATCCGGCGCTATCATGTCCAGTTTTATATTCATATCAGCAACTGTTTTAAGCAGTTTTTGGACCAGATTTGAATATGGAAGAATTATATTGGCGTAATATTTTGCATTTTGATACATCAGCTCCGTAAAGTTCACCTGCGTATCAAATCTTTCACTTGTTGCAAAGTGTTGTCCAAATGCGTCGCTGGATATCAGGGTCTTGTCTTCCTTAATATAAGAGAACATACTATCAGGCCAGTGAAGCATCGGAGTCTCTATAAAGGTTATATTCCTTTTTCCCACATTAACGACGTCACCGGTCTTTACAACATGATACGGCCAATCAGTTCTCTTGAAATGATATATGAGGGACTCTTTCCCCTTTGCTGAACAGATTATTTTTTCCGGTTTTATCCTGTCTATAACAAGAGGAAGGGAACCTGAGTGATCCATCTCTACATGATTTACAACGATGTAATCGATCTTATCTGGGCTGACTATTGAAGATATCCTCTCCATCATCTCAAGATTAAAAGCAGCTTTAACAGTATCGAACAGAATGACCTTTTCATCCTTTAGGAGATATGCGTTGTATGTTGAACCTTTCTCTGTGCTATACCCGTGAAAATCACGAAGTCCCCAGTCAATAACCCCTACCCAATAAAGATCATCTTTTATCCTGTAAGCATTATTCATATTAATCCTCTCTCTTTCAGCATCTCGGCTATTAAGAGTGTCCCGCCTGCCGCACCTCTGATCGCATTATTTGATACTGCAGTAAGACAGAATTCATTATCTGATACAGCCTCTATTCTTCCGATGGATGTTCCCATGCCATTTAAAAATTTTGCATCTATCTTAGGTTGCGGCATAAAAGCATTATCCTCATAAACATTATATATGCTAGATCCCTTGGAAATAGACGGCATCATACCGCATTCCGGTTTGAATTTTTTGATCACATCTATTATCTCTTTTACGGAGGTTTTCTTTTTTGTCTTTATCCATATATTAAACGTATGACCATCTACGACGGGGACTCTGTTTACCCTGATCTTTATTTCCATGTCCTTTCTTGAAAATACCTTTGGTAATTCTTCCCGTATCTTATTTTCTTCATTCCCTATGTTTGGAATTACATTAGCTGTGATCTCGTTTGACGATAATCCCTTTAAGCCCGCTCCACTACGAGACTGTAACGTGGCAATATACAGAGATTCTATGCCTATTGCCTTTTCAATAGGAGCTATGGCAAGAGATATTCCTATACAGCAGCAATTCGGATTTGCTACTATGAACCCTCCGTTGTACTTTTTCTTCTGCGTTTCTACCAGTTCAAGAGCATTTGCATTTATTTCAGGGACAAGAAGCGGAACATCATCACGCATACGAAATGATCTGGCATTTGATACAATCCCTATTCCTCTTTTTCTCAATTCACCCTCTATCTTATCTGCAGCTTCTGCGGAGAGCGCAGAAAAGACAAGACCGAGATCCTTATATGCATCCCAATCATCCATGGACGAAAGTTTTATCTCTGCACTTTTTGGGTTTAATCTTGATTCACAAACCCAGTCAACTACGTCGTAGTAGAACTGGCCTTTTTTTTCAGGACGAGCAAAAAGCGTTGTGAGATTAAAATAAGGATGATTTTCAAGTGATTCAACCAGGTGTTGTCCCACAAGCCCTGTAGCACCCAAAATACCAACATTAATTTTTTTCATAGTTCTAAAGTTTTAGTATGCCAATATGGAATTGTAAAGCCGGCTTTAACCCCATCAGTCAAACAACAAACAAACAAAAAGGGCTGAAATTCTTCAAGAATTTCAGCCCCAGTTTTATAAATATATTAACCTTTTAATTAATCTATTTTAGCCAGTTTCTCGTAAAATTTCCTCTTTCTCTCCACTTCCTTAGCAGCATCCGCAAACACTTTATCAACCTCAGTGGCAGAAACTATGTTACTGAGAGCCTTGAACCTTCCTTCAGTTTTTGCATAATCTTTTATGTAATCTATAGTCGGTGCTTTGGAATCCCAAAGGAACGGGTTTTTGCCTTCATTTGCCAGCAGTGGATTATACCTGTACAAAGGCCAGTAACCGGATTCAACGGCTTTTTTCTCCTGTTCTTGTGAATAGCGCATATTGATACCGTGATTTATACATGGGCTATATGCGATTATGATGGATGGTCCAGGATAACTCTCTGCCTCTACTATTGCCTTTATTGCCTGATTTCTGTTGGCACCCATAGCAATGGAAGCAACATAAACATATCCGTAGCTCATAGCCATAAGTCCTAGGTCTTTTTTGGCAATCCTTTTTCCCGCCGTTGCAAACTTGGCAGTAGCACCAATAGGTGTGGCTTTTGAGGATTGTCCGCCGGTGTTGGAATAGACTTCCGTATCAAGGACGAGCAAGTTAACATCTCTCCCCATAGCAAGCACGTGATCCAATCCGCCGTATCCTATATCATACGCCCAGCCGTCTCCACCGACTATCCAGAAGGATTTTTTACCTATATGATCTCTGAGCTCGTTTATGTTCTTAACTATTTCAAGAGCAGTCCCCTTTGCAGTCTTTAATTCTTTTTCAAGAAGTGCCTCGACTTTTCTAGTCGCTGGAAGTGACTGCCAGGAATCGTCTTTAACAGTTAAAAGTTCTTTTAACGCTGTCTTGAATTCTCCGGATATTCCATCAGCTTCTATTGCCTCATTTATATTTATATATAATCTGTCTCTCAACTGAGTTACACCAAGGGACATCCCAAAACCAAACTCAGCGTTATCCTCAAACAGCGAGTTGGCCCATGCAGGACCTCTACCCTCGTCGTCTATACAATATGGGGTAAATGGAGCCGTACCACCGTAGATGGATGAGCAACCTGTCGCATTTGCAACATACATTCTATTGCCAAATAACTGTGTTACCAATTTAACATAAGGAGTTTCTCCACACCCTGCGCAAGCTCCACTGTATTCGAACAGCGGCCTTAAAAATTGACTACCTTTCAGAGTAGTTACATCGGCACCCTCAACAACGTTATTCGGAAGCGTTTTAAAAAACTCATAATTGGCATTTTCAACCTCTAATACCTGCTCAAAAGGTTTTAGCTCAAGTGCCTTGTTCTTTGCAGGACAATTCACAACACATGAACCACAACCCGTACAATCATAAGGGGAGACCTGCATCACGAATTCAAGGTTATTGGTGTTCTTAGTCAAAGATTTTAGCGTCTTAAATGTTGATGGTTTTTTCGTTAAATCCTTAGGATCTATCTGTTTTGGTCTTATTACAGCGTGAGGACATACGTAGGAACAGATGTTACATTGTATACAATTCTCAGGTATCCATACCGGAACTTCCGTTGCTATTCCTCTTTTCTCATACTGGCTAACCCCGCTTGGAAAGCATCCGTCACATGGTATTTTGGAAACAGCAAGCGTATCTCCCTTGTCCCTCATTATCACAGAAGCAACATCCGATATAAATCCCGGAATACCTTCAGCAACTAATTTCTTAGGTTTGCATGTTGGGTCCGCAACACCGATTTTCATTTGATGTATGTTCTTTTCAGTCTGATCCACCGCCTTCCAGTTCATATCGACTATTTCTTTCCCCTTCTTGCCATAAGATTTTTCAATAGCTTTTTTTATTAACGCTATAGATTGATCTTTTGGAAGAACACCGGAAATTATAAAGAACGCTGCTTGCATTACAACGTTGATCCTGTTACCAAGGCCAACCTCTTCAGCGATCTTATACGCATTGATGTTATAGAATTTTATCTTTTTATTTATTATAGTTTCCTGTATATCACACGGAAGATTTTTCCAAACATCCTCGTTGTTCCACAGACTGTTCAGAAGGAATATGCCCCCGTCCTTGATACCCTTAAGTACATCGTATCTTCCAAGGTATGCCTGATTATGAAGCGCAATAAAATCGGCATTATCCACCAGATATGGCGCACGAATAGGATCCTTTCCAAAACGAAGATGGGATACTGTGATACCACCCGATTTTTTCGAATCATAAACAAAGTATCCTTGTGCAAAATTCTCTGTATTATCACCAATGATCTTTATGGAGTTTTTGTTAGCTCCAACTGTGCCATCAGAACCAAGTCCCCAGAACAGGCATGAAATAGTATCTTTTGGAAGTATGCTTGATGTCTGTGTCACCGATAGCGATAGATGTGTTACATCGTCATCTATACCGACCGTAAACGAATGTTTCGGCGTTTTAGACTTTATATTATCAAAAACAGCAATTACCTGGCCAGGTGTAAAATCCTTTGAACTTAGTCCATAACGTCCACCTATTATGATCGGATCATCGTTAAATTTATAATTAATTATCCCTTTCCTA
>JAPLFT010000001.1 GCA_026390535.1 Pseudomonadota bacterium | reverse complement strand
GTGCCTGTGGAGAAGAGGGTGAGGATGCAAATCTCTACGACTCTGTAAAAACGGTTGGTGAAGATCTTTGTCCTCAGCTAGGCATAAGCATACCGGTCGGAAAAGATTCACTATCAATGAGGACAGTTTGGAATACCAGCGACTATGATAATGGTGGCAAAAACAAGGGTAAAACAGAAAATATGACGGCTCCGCTTAGTCTTGTCGTCAGTTCCTTTGCTCCCGTTAAGGATGTAAGAAAAACCGTTACACCGGATATAAAAGGCATCAATAGCGGTGGTGTTAAATCTACAGAGACCAGCCTGATGCTTATAGATCTGGGTAGAAAGCAGAACAGGCTCGGTTCTTCCGCGTTGGCGCAGGTATATAATCAGGTTGGTAGTCATCATCCTGATCTTGATGAATCAAAACTACTTGTGGATTTTTACAACGCTGTACAGGAACTTATAGATGATAATTTAATCCTTGCATATCATGACAGATCGGATGGCGGATTATTTGTAACACTTGCAGAAATGGCCATAGCCGGCAGAACCGGCCTTGGTATTGATATAAAGGATCTTGGTGAAAATAGTTCAGATGAAGATATGTTATCCATTTTATTCTCAGAAGAATTAGGGGCTGTAATCCAGGTCGCAGATACGAATATTGACAGAATTAAAACTATTTTAAGGAAAAATAATATTGATGACATAACTTCATTGTTAGGTTCACCGACGTTAAATAAGAATATTGAGATCGTTTGTGGTAATACACCTGTCTATAAGGAATCCGTAACAAAGCTTAACAGATTATGGTCTGAACTTACACATCGCATGCAGACGAACAGAGATAATCCGTCCTGCATGAAACAGGAATACGATAATATACTCGATGAGAAAGATCCGGGCATGAACTTTAAACTGACATATGATCCATCTGCTACGTTCAATGTAAAAAGCACATCTATCCGTCCCAAGGTCGCTATTTTGAGGGAGCAGGGCGTGAACGGCCAACTGGAGATGGCAGCATGTTTTGACAGAGCCGGATTTGAAAGTGTAGACGTTCACATGACGGATCTTATGGAAAAGAGATTTAATCTGAAATCCTTTAACGGTATAGTGGCCTGTGGAGGTTTCTCATACGGCGATGTTCTTGGGGCCGGTTCAGGCTGGGCTAAATCAATATTATTTAACGATGAACTAAAAGAAATGTTCGCAAAATTCTTTGAGCGTAAAGAAACATTTGCTCTTGGTGTTTGTAACGGATGTCAGATGATGTCGCAGATAAAGTCTATAATCCCAGGGGCTGAGAGCTGGCCGGAGTTTGTAAGGAACAGGTCTGAACAATTCGAAGGAAGATATATTACAGTTGATGTTATGGGCTCTCCATCCATATTCTTTGATGACATGATAGGATCCAGAATACCAATTCCAGTCGCTCACGGTGAAGGATTTACAGATTTTGGAAGAACAGGGAATCTTGAAGAACTTAAAAAGCAAAATCTGATATCTATAAAATTTGTGGATAACTACGGTAATCCGACAGAACGTTATCCATTCAACCCAAATGGTTCCATAGACGGTATTGCAGGTCTGACAACAACAGACGGCAGGGTCACATTAATGATGCCTCATCCTGAAAGACTATTCAGGGCAGTTCAGATGTCCTATAGGCCAAAGGATATCTTTGCCGGTGAAGATGGTCCATGGATGAGAATGTTTGTTAATGCCAGAAAGTTCGTAAACTAAATTAAATATCTTTTTTAATAGTCTACAGCTCAAATTTTATTGTTCTATTACATACATAATCTATAAATTTACTCTTGAAAAACTTTTTATTGGTATCTTTGTAACTCCAAACAGAATGAATGTTGTACCAAAGGTAAGGTAATATAAATTTTTGTGCGTTTATCTTTTCATAAAGAGCCATTGCATCCCTTATCTTATTTTCCAACAGGGTCGTGTCCTGACATTCCTTTGCTGTTTTAGGAATTGGGATTAAAAGTCTGACGAAGATCTCATTGTTTCTTAGATATGCATTAGTATTAATTTCTGGATAGGTATTCAGGAGGTTTTCATTTATGTCCTTTAATATTCTAGAGGCCTCTGAGTTCTTCTTTTTTAGTTCTGCATCTATATATTTATCTATAAATTTTCTAAAATCTTGTTCTAGAGAATACTTTGCATGTAATAATTCATGCAAAATTATTGCATCATCATCAGTACGCCCTCTAGGTTCTATCTCTATAACGACAGCCGAAGCAA
>JAPLFT010000322.1 GCA_026390535.1 Pseudomonadota bacterium | reverse complement strand
CCCATAGTCCGCCGCTATCCCTAAAGGTCTTTATCCCCGATTCCGCACTTATACCCGCACCGGTCAATACCACTATATTTGGACTTCTGTTATTCTTAAGAAAAGTTTTAAATTTTTCCATTCATTAGCTCCTCGTATGATGTTTTATATATGTTGTAGGCTTTTTCACTGAAAAGCACAAACCTAATCTCTTCTATCGCGTGTGTTTTTGAAAGATATTTGAGAACCTCATTAATGGCTATTAACGAGGCTTCCCTTACAGGATAACCATATGCCCCGGTACTTATAGCCGGGAAGGAAATAGTTTTTATTCTGTTCTCTGCGGCCAGTTCAAGCGATTTTTTATAACACGAGGCAAGTTGTTTTGCCTTTTCTTCTCCACCATTCCCATAAACAGGTCCTACGGTGTGTATTACATATTTTGCCTTAAGATCATATCCCTTGGTTATTTTTGCTTCTCCGGTCCTACATCCCCCAAGTGTTTTACATTCTTCCAGGAGCCTGGGACCGGCTTTTTTATGGATGGCACCATCAACACCGCCACCCCCAAGTAATGTGGTATTTGCAGCATTGACTATGGCACAGGTATCCTGTTCCGTTATATCGCCCAATAGTATTTTTATTTGCATTGTTTAGGATTTTAATACTTTTTATCTTGCTAATAAAGGCCTTATTAATTAAAAGAGGTTAGAAATCATTTATTTAAAAAGGAGTTGTGATGAAGATAGGTAATACCCCCTTGTTAAAGTGGATAATATTTATGCAAAACTTGAATGTACAAATCCGTGCGGAAGTATCAAGGACAGGATAGCAAAATACATAATAGACGAGAGTGAAAAGAAAGGATTACTAAAAAAAGGAATGACCATAGTAGAGGCTACCAGCGGGAATACCGGAATTTCTGTAAGTTATTACGGCGTAAGCAAGGGATACAAAGTCATTATTGTTATGCCGGAGAATATGACCCAGGAAAGGCAACAAATCATTAAACAGATAGGTGCTGAATTAGTCCTTTGCAAAGCCGGTGATTTTGTAGAGGCTGCAAGGATAAGAGACGAGATGGCAAAACAACCGGGATTTTTTAATCCCGATCAATTCTCTAATCCTCTTAATGTTGAATGCCACTATAAAACAACGGGGCAGGAAATCATCAATCAGATGAAGGAACATGCAAATTCAATTGACGCATTTGTTGCGGGTATTGGAACCGGTGGAACACTTATAGGAGTTGCCCAGGCTCTTAAAGAAATAAATCCTAAAGTATATATAGCTGCTGTTGAACCAACAGAATCCGCCGTAATGAGCGGAAAACCCGCAGGCATTCATGGCATACAGGGTATAGGAGACGGTTTCATCCCAGAAATAGCCACAGACGGAAAAGGTGGACTTCATAAATACATAAACGATGTTATATGCATAACAACCCAGGATGCAACGGAAGCAGCAAAATATCTATGTGACAAACATGGTTACTGTGTTGGTATATCTTCCGGTGCAAATTACCTGGCAGCAAAACAGCTCAACAAAAAATTCAATACAGTTGTTACCGTTTTTTCTGACGGATATTTAAAATACCAGAGCAATGGATTAACACCTTGTAAAAAAGGTCATTGTAGCTATCCTGAAGAATGTGAAAATATTATTTTTAAGTATTGCCAAAATAAACATAACAAAAAAGCATAGAGTCTGTACGGTTAAATTATAATGACAAAAAAACATTCAAAGAGAGTAATATTTAGATCAGTAGTCTGGGTAATGCTTCCAATTACTATACTTGTCGGCTGGTTTTATCCGATACTGGGTTTTATGGTCTTATTCTGCATGTTCTCCGGAATAACCATTGCTTTCTTTAAAGGAAAGTTCTGGTGTGCCTGGTTATGTCCACGAGGTAGTTTTTTAGATAAATTCGTCTCGCCATTCAGTTTAAAAGGATCTGGTCATTCATTTTTACAGAGTAATATATTAAGAATAATTGTACTTATATTACTTATGTCCCTGATGGGTTTACAGGTTTATAGAGCATGGCCAAACGTAAGTGACATAGGAACAGTTATGGTTATCCTCTTAACTGCTACAACATTACTGGCAGTGCTTTTGGGCACTTTTTTACATCCAAGGAGCTGGTGCATTATATGTCCGGTTGGAACTGTTTCCGGATGGATAAGTAATAGCAGAAGCAAAAAGAAAAAATAAAAAATGGTGGAGCTGGGGGGTCTCGAACCCCCGGTCTTGGCATTGCGAACGCCACATTTTACCAACTAAACTACAGCCCCATTCTGATTCTTTTCTACCAGACCATTACGGTTTGAGCAAGACCCTGAACACAAACAAAGCTCTATTCTTTTTTTTAATTATTGATATAA
>JAPLFT010000134.1 GCA_026390535.1 Pseudomonadota bacterium | reverse complement strand
ACCTATTAGCAATCTGGCAGATTGCTCTACGGAGTTAATATCCTATTCTCTTTCAAGTTCATCAATCGTACAATCAGGAATGCTTGCGACGTATATCTGAGGCTGACCGCTACGATCGGAATTGAATATTACCCATTTTAGATCGGGTGTCAAATACGGATGCGGGTGCGTAGCCTGATCTCGACCATAAGACGTTTCGGAATGGCATACTACGTAAGTCTTTCCGGTTTTCATGGAGCCGATTATTATGTCTTTAGTTCTGCTGTCATCACATGAGAAGAATCCTCCATTGACTGACGTGCCAACGTGATTTAACGCATAGCCCTTGCATACTACCCTTGCCGGTTCTCCTGCGTGAACTGCCAAAAGATTGCCATTTTCCGGGGCATAATCTCCTAATGCGCTTACGGTAAGCAACATTTCTTTCGTGTCCCCGATCCATGCCTCGTGTCCGGTTGCAGGTGTGGTATATGGTTTTCCTACCTGCAAGGTTGTTCGCTTTCCATTTGCAACTTCTACCAGATAAAGCGTTGCGCCTTCTTCTCCAACAAGTCTGATCAGTTTTCCTGTTTCGTCTATCTGTCCGCCACGATTGTGCTGAACCATTATCAGCTTGCCTTCGGATGGCTCAAATTGTGGATGTGGATTAAGTATATATGGGTCAGTGTCTATGATCTCTTTCGTTCCTGTCTTGATATTCAATACCTCGATCCCGAATTCAGTATATTTATCGTCCACAGTAACGCCATAGGCATACTTATTTCCGTCAGGCGATATAGTTCCAAGACTTTTCAGCTTTAATTTGCCATTAAAAGTATGTACAACATCCGATTCGCCATTGGCAAGGTTTAGTTTTACCAATTCGATAGCGTCCTTATCGGCATGTCTGAGGTAATAGAATATGCCTTTGTGCGTGATCGCAGTTCCACTGAGTCCAGCAATGCCTCTTCCGCCAACGTGAGTTTCCCAAGTTCCGAGTTCGCAGATCACGAATTCTGATCCGTTGCGGTCATATTCAGGATTTTGGCGATGAAACACAAAATAGCGTGAATCCGCAGAGCAATAAGGAATCTCGCAGTAGATGTTAGATTTGTACAGTGTATCGTCTGTGACTTGATATATTGTTGAGCCTGTGTCCTGCTGGAAAGATTTGACTGCCATCGCAACTACTCCTTGCTTTTTGAGGATTATTAAATTAAAACCGTTAAAGTATTTCCTTACAGTCATAGAATATCTTTATTTGTTTCATATTCGTTCACCTTCTTTGATTCTGTCTCCACTTTCCAATCTTCTGGAGATAAATCTATTAATTCAATTGCTTGTGTGCAAAGGTTGTAAACAGCTTTTGCCGAAAAGTTAAGTTCAACAAAGTATCCATTATTTAATTGTTGACTTTCTCGAAATATACTAGAATCCAAACCAATATAACTAGGATATTCTTTAACCAAAATATTAAATCCTTCTGGTTCTATATCTGCTATAGTATTTAAGGTTTGCTTAAGAACGTCACGCCATGTATTAACAGCAATTTGTTGTCCAAGAATTGTCAGAATCTTTGGTTTTTTGCCTGTTACATCATCAATATTAATTTCTGTAAATTGATTATCACCAAAATAAGTCCAAATACTCAATGCTAATTTGGATAAGGCTTCTGAACGTTTCTCAATCTCTACTTTTGTCCAACGCTCAACATCTTTAAAATAGTGATTTAACTCGAGATTGCTTTCTATGAAACGTTGTTGTTTTTTCGGAAAAGTATCGTTAGAAAGTTCAGCATTATAGCCTGTTAATGTTAAATTGCCCAGTGTATGTAAATATATATCATGGTCAGCTGCCCAATATTCATCAAGGTGATTTTTCCACCATTCAGTAAGTGTTTGTGGCATAATATGCTCAATTGATAGAGTGTCAAAAGATAGTTTTTCTTTATGCTGATAGGCATCTTCCAATGTTTCCAAGATTAGCTTTACCCTTTCTGCGCGTTCTCCTGATCCATATAATCTTGAGTCCTTCAATCTTGCTTGAAATTCTACATCACTGGGATAACCACGTATTTGAAGTGCCTTGCGAACTCCGTCCACTAAATTAGCAGGATTTTCACCTATTGCCTGTCCATAAAGCGGAGGGAAGATTTTATTAAGCGTGTTAGTTGGTATATTCAAGTCTATTGATACGCTTTAAGGCATTACGAATATCAATATTAGTTTCTTTTTCTGGCTCTATTAACTTTTGATAATATGTAGCGAAAGCTGAAATCTCTTTAAGTGCTTCTATAACATCTTTTTGCTCAATCTGCTCTTTCAATGTGAAGTAAACCTCACTTTTTTTAACCGTTCCACCATTACGCGTCAAATAATGGCGAATACATTCTGTCAAATTTTCTAAGCTATCTTCTAATCCATCCTGCATTGGTTTCCAATATTGATTGTGAATTTTTTCTTGCTCATTTGGATGTATTTTCATGAAAAAGTAATTTCTAATCAGATCAGCTTGTGTAAGTGAACGCCCTTTTGCATTTAAGCTTTCAAATACTAAATGAGGATTATCGTCACCATCAAGCACAATGCTAACAACAGACAGACGGTTTGTTATTACTTCCTTTAAATTTTGGATTGTTATGCTTTCCCTTCTGAGTTTCCGATCGAAAAACAAATAGCATTCACTCATTCTGGATTGATTATTTGATGGTTCTTGATGTATAAGCTTTTTGAAGGAATCACGATCTACTTGAGTTGGCAGTAATTTAAAATGGTCATCTTCTTTTTTGAACTGATTTACCAACATTGTTTGGTTTATTTCATTTGCTAGCTCTTCATTTCCATCATTTTTGGCTAAATCTCTCAATAAAGCTAAAAGAATAAAAATAGTTGCTAATCTTTGTTGACCATCAATAAGCAGATATTTTGTAACTCCTTCTGGCACTGATCTA
>JAPLFT010000336.1 GCA_026390535.1 Pseudomonadota bacterium | reverse complement strand
CCACAGCCAACATCCACTCCCTGTGAGATGTCCGGTGACTGCTTGTCAATGGATGTCATTACAGCGCAAGTCTCCCAATCAAAGCCCATATCTGAATGGTCATAACCGATTCTCTTGATCGTTGACCTTACTACAGAAGGCATATCTACATATGTACTAGTTGTTATTTCACCGGCTATAACTGCCATTCCGGTAGTAATAAGCGTTTCACACGCAACCCTTGAATTAGGGTCATCTTTTAACATAGCCTCAAGAATGGAATCAGATATCTGATCCGCTATTTTATCCGGATGTCCTTCCGTTACAGATTCTGATGTAAAAATGAAATTTCCAGCCATACTTTTTTTCCTCCAATTAAATAAATCTGACAAGGTCTTTAATATCAAGGCAATACCATGTCAAGTCATTACCTAATAATCAACTGCTTGACCCCTAATTATTTTTTCCGTATCCAGCGCTATAACAAGCTCTTCGTTTGTAGGGATTATAAATATCGGGACCTTTGAATCAGAGGCTGAGATTTTTGCCTCTTTTTTGTTCAATTCAAGATTAAGTTTTTTATCGAGTTTTATTCCCATCCATTCAAGACCATCGGTAGCATGTTCTCTAACAAACTCATCATTCTCTCCTATACCGCCGGTAAAAACCAATGCGTCAAGGCCACCCAACGCCGCCGTATAGGATCCAATATATTTTTTTAATCTGTAACAGTACATCTGCAAAGCAAGCATAGAATCTTTGTCGCCCTGCGCTATAAAATCGTGAAGTTCCCTCATGTCATTACATTTTCCGGAAATACCCAATATTCCGCTCTGCTTGTTAAGAAGATCGTTTATCTGTTTTTGGGACATACTAAGATTTTCCATCAAAAACAGCGGAAGAGCGGGATCCATATCTCCGCCACGTGTTCCCATTATCAACCCTTCAAGGGGCGTAAGGCCCATGGAAGTATCAACGCTGATACCATTTTTTATTGCAGCAACACTTGCACCATTGCCAAGATGACATGTGATTATCTTCAACTCTTTTATATCTCTGCCAAGTTTTTTTGCAGCCTCGTTAGAGACGTACCTGTGTGATGTCCCGTGGAAACCATATCTTTTTATTTTATACTCGGTGTAATATTTTTGGGGAATAGCATACAAAAAAGCATGTTTGGGCATTTTCTGATGAAAAGCGGTATCAAAAACCCCGCATTGAACATGTCCCAAAAAAAGTTTTTTACACGCCTCTATGCCTATAATATTCGCCGGATTGTGAAGAGGCGCAAGAAATGTGAATTTTTTTAACGCATTAACGACATCTTCGGTTATTTTTACGGAAGAGCTGAATTCTTCTGCACCGTGGACAACTCTATGCCCTATTCCATCTATGTCTTTGGTATCTTTTATAACACCTATCTTAGGATCCTGAAGACAATCAGCAATTTTTTTTATAGCATTTTCATGGTTCGAAAAAGAATCATTTGCCTTAGAGATAGAATAATCCCTATTATTTTTATAGGAAAATAATGATCTTTTTTCTCTCGTTACTCCTTGATCAATAAATAGAATATATCCTTAGACGTTAATAACACGCCGTGGAAACATTCCAGATTTTTTTCCATGGAATGCCAAACAACGGTACCGTCCACATTTACTCTCTTGCCTTTGTAAACTACTTCAATCCTTATACTGTCACCAGGTTCAAAAAATCTTTTTCCGACTATACATATTCCCACTTCGCTAAAGTTAATCAGATCAAAAAATGCTTCTTCATTATCTTTTTTTCTTATGACCTTGGCCTTTAGTTTATAAACTGTCGCATCAAATCTTGGGTATTTTCTTTTGTCGCTGTATGTATCTTTTATTGGAAGTAAACTCGCAATTCTTTCTATCTCATCTTCCGTCATATCTATGTTCAATCTCTTATTACAAACGGGACAGGAAGGTTTGCTATAAGCGGTAAAAGATAAAGACATGGAATTTGTATTTATCAATTGAGGAAATTCCTCGTTACAGTTTGAGCAATAATAAGTAACGACAAAAGATCTTAAAACCTTATGTGAGCGTTTATCTTTGAGGATCGGAGTTAAAAGAGGTCTGGGACATTCAATAAGGGTAAGAGTATATCCTTTATCGGCAATTTTCTTTACCTCTTCCGTCCACGCCTTAATCCCTTTTTCATCAAATTTATCGACTTTTCTAAGTATAAAGACAATCTCAGATATATTTTCGTTATCTTTTAAAATTTTCCAGATCTCATCGGTAAGTTTAAAGTTACCGTCTATAATAACTCTTAAACCAATTGATAATCTGTGTGTTAGAATGCTAAAAATAAATTCCATGTGTTCCTTGCCCCCCTTTGAATTACCTACGTTACATACTATAATTTATCATGGGATTAAAGGAAAAATAGTAATAATGATACTATTACAGCTATAACAGATACGCTTGCCCAAGTGTCTAATTTATGGCAGGATATGGACATGAAGCTTTCAACGCTTACCACTGTGGAGATAATCCTTTTTAATTTAGCCATTATCTTTGTTTTTCAGCCAAGGTTCATTTTTTCAATACTTAGAATCGGACCGGTTACAGAAAAGACAATGCGAATCATTTTTACAGGACTAGGTATAGTCACCATTTGTTTCCTCTTTGCATGGAGTTTTTACTTTGGAGCGATACTCTTTTTATTCAAACAATCCGTGTTAAACTAATATTATCGGGAGATTTTTGCAGTGCTTTTATTACATTGGGACAAGGCAATAAATAATGAAACTTTAAAAATGGGAGCTTTCGATATCTCTAAAAGAGATCAGGCAATAAAAAGACTTGAATCCCGGCGAAAATCCGGCGAGTTAGGCTTTATGGATGTGAGCCTCAGTAGGGAAAAAACGGCACAGATAAAAGAAACCGTATCTTATATCCAAAAACACGGAAAAGATTTTATAGTACTCGGCATAGGCGGTTCAAGTTTGGGCGGCAAAACAATGATATCCGCCTTAACCAATAAATTTTCCAATAAGGGAACAAAGGTTACGTTTATTGATAATGTGGATCCCGACTATTTTTTTGAACTCCTTAATGTTCTGGATCTTTCTTCCACGGTATTCAATGTTATCTCAAAGTCGGGTTCGACGGCAGAAACGATGGCCCAATTTCTGGTTATATATAAAATGCTATGCGACAAGCTGGGAAAAAAGGAGGCCGTCAGCAGGATCATACTTACTACGGATCCGGAAAAAGGCGCTTTGCGACCTCTGGTAAGATCAATGGGTTTTAATTCATTCGAAGTCCCTCAAAATATCGGAGGAAGATTTAGTGTTCTTACCGACGTAGGATTATTGCCGGCTGCTGTCGCGGGAATAGACATAGAAGGACTTGTTAAAGGCGCACAGGATATTGTAAAAACGGGGCTGAATAATAATATAGATGAAAATTCCGTTCTAAAATATTCACTCATAAAACATAATCATTATATAAAAGGCCGTACCTGCTCTGTGATCATGCCTTACTCGACAAAACTTGCTGATTTTAGCGCCTGGTATGTTCAGCTTTGGGCAGAAAGTCTTGGCAAAAAAGGATTGGGGCAAACCCCAATACCGGCAACCGGAGCTACAGATCAGCATTCTCAATTACAGCTCTTTATGGAGGGGCCAAAAGACAAATTCATAACCTTTATAGGTATAGAAAAAACTTCTACACCCGTTGAACTTCCAAAATTCGATGTGGATGTGGAAGCTTTTTCCTATTTATCCGGACACACCATGCATGAACTTATCCGGGCAGAAATGTTATCCACAGAGAAAGCACTCAGTGAGAACGGAGTACCTTCCGTAAGGATAGAAATACCAGAACTTGATGCTTATCATTTGGGAGCACTGTTCATGTTTTTTGAAATGGCTGTTGCCCTTACCGGTGAATTTTTGGAGATAAATGCATTTGATCAACCGGGAGTGGAGTTAAGCAAAAAATATACATATAAGATGATGGGGAGGAAAGGTTATTAATGGCCGGTAAAAAATCAAGAGATAAGACCAATGTAATGAGTAACAACACTCTCAACATAAAACTTGAGAATGCAAAAAAGGATAAAGCATCTCTTAGACAGATGAACGGAAAATTTATCGGAAGAAAATATCCTATAAATAAAGGTTCAACCCTGGTGGGAAGAGATCCCGGCCTTGACATAACCATACAGGAAGAGAGTGTCAGCAGAAGACATGCCGAAATGATATTCGATGGAGAAACGTTGCAGGTTGTGGATCTTGACAGCACAAACGGGACTTACGTAAATGATAAACCTATAAAGAACAAAACCGCAAGCCAGGGTGATCTTATCCGTTTTGGCAGTATAGTATTTAAATATATCCCTTCCGGGAGTATAGAGACTGTGTTTCATGATGAACTTCATAATCTTGCCCATCTTGACGGCCTTACCGGATGTTATAACAGAAAATACATCATCGACTATATGGAAACAGAAGTAAAAAGATGCCAAAAGCTGGAAATCCCTTTTTCTATGCTTATTTTTGATCTGGATCATTTCAAAAAAGTTAATGACACCTATGGGCATCTGGCAGGCGATTATGTATTAAAAGAAACGGTAAAACTGTTTAAAGAAAAAGTGCTCAGAGCCTCTGACGTATTGGGTAGATACGGCGGCGAAGAATTCTGCATAATTCTTAGTGAAGCTCCCATAAGAACAGCCACAGATATTGCAGAAAGACTCAGAAAGGCGGTAGAACGCCATAACTACATATTCGATGGAAACAAGATGGATATAACCATTAGCATTGGTGTGGCTTCAATGAAAGCCGGAGATGCTGCTGTTACACTGTTAGAAACGGCAGACAAAGCCCTTTATAAGGCCAAAGAATCCGGTAGAAACAAAGTCTGTAGTTAATTAACCGTTGTTCGATGTAACAGTA
>JAPLFT010000256.1 GCA_026390535.1 Pseudomonadota bacterium | reverse complement strand
AAAAGCTGAGTTTGTACTAAAGAATAAGATGACTAAACAAAATATGGATGCCTATGGCACTGTTCTTAACGGTACTCCTGTTACTCCTACTGAAGAGAAATAAGCTATTTCTTCTGGGTGTTGAACATATTCATCAGTTGTTGATTATTGGACTGATTAGAATTTAACCAATTATTACCAAAATTAGGATAACCAGGCTGATCGCACTTAGTAGTAACTTGTACCATTGGCTCCGGATTATATCCAACATATGGTTGGGCTTCAAAACTAAAATTTGTTTGTATTCCCTCTTCATCTACAGCAAAAGCCATTACAGAAAAACCCAGTAATAAAATACCATAAATTAAAAACTTCATAGTTTAAATCCTCTTAAAAACCTCTAGCTTAGATCCAACAAGTTGAAGACCATCATCAAATCAATATATTCCTGGTATGCTTTTCGGATTTTTGACAGCTTTTCTTCAGAGGTTCCGCGATTCGTAATTTTGGGGTTTCCATCGGTATCATAAGTCATTAAAAGAGAACCATATTTTGATGCTATTTCACTAAGTCGCGCTTTTTCATCATACTTTAGTCCAAAGACATTGCCTTTATTATCTACTATTTTTGAGACATGACCGTTACTATCATAATCAAGTTTGAACTTAATAAGATTATTACCCGCAAATATTACCTGTCCCTTATCGTTGTATTTAAAGCGATTCGGACGGCCGTTGTTTATTATGTATTCTATCCTGGATTTATTGTCATATCTGACTTCAACTATTCTTCCCTCTGAAAGAACTTTTTTCTTGAGTAGTCCATTCTTATCATATTCAAATCTTGTGACTTTCCCATTATCGTTTATTACAAGAGGGGTTCCGCAACACATCGTATAAGTGGTTATCTTTTCATTATTGCCTATAACTTCTCTCATCTTATACGTATAAGGAGATCCGTCTGGTTTTGGACGTTTCCAAAATTCATATTTTTCAGACGCCACCTCGTTGCCGAAACGTTTGACTACGTTAACAGACTCGTAATATTGATTTTTGTTTTCATCGCTGGAGTATTCCGTATACGCTTCCCATCCATCCGGAGTTTTTTGATAAATTATCCGTCCGGTATCCCCATCGTACTTCATTATCCACTGCTGGGTCTGTTCTCCGTATTTTTTAGGCAGAGAATTAAATTCTATCATCTTATGATATGAATTATATTTATACTTGAAAGTGTGTCCTTCCACGTCGGTAGATTCTACAAGGTCACCCCTGTCATCATACTTATAAAAGGCAAATTTATTTCCGTTAACCTGAATTTTTTCCAGAAATCCTTTATCGTTCACATAAAATTTAATCGACCTTCCCAGCTGGTCTCTGACACTCTGAATATTCCCATTTGGAGAATATGAAAAAATAAGAAATCTTCCGCTTTGAAATTTTCTTCTCAATATTTTACCGTCATTATCAAATTCATCCACATTTCCGTTATCTTTGGCTCGAATGTATCCGTCCCTGACTTTTTTTACAGTTTCATGCGGCCTTTCTAAACATACAAGGACAGCACCGTCAGAAGGATTTCCTTCGAGTTTATACTCTTTTGCAAATTCAAAAAGAAGCATGGTGTCCTGAAGGAGTTTTTTCTTAAGTTTGAAATTATACTGAGGATCGGTTCCTCCCGGATTTGCGAGAGAGATAATTTTATCAGCCAATTTTCCCAGATCCCTATTTAAAACATAATGGCTCCTGCCGCCTCCGGGTACTTCCTCTATCATGACAAAAACACCCGCGACACTCTCTAGTCTGGTACCAAGGGTTGTTCCCCATCCATATCCGAAAAATGATTTCGAAAACCCCATACTATTGTAATAACGGACAAGGTTAAAATTATCCCCCTCATTTACATCCGTAAAATCCAGGGAAAAATCTCCGTTTTTAACCCAGACTGTTGAGAAGATCGGGGAAGAGAAAAACATAAATAGAACTAAAATAAGGTACTTTCTCATACTATCTCCTAAGGGTTTTACCCCTATTTAAACTTTTATAGTAATTATTTTCTTGATCATATATCCGCCTAATCCCTGCATAAGGAACATAACAAAAAGCATTATATACCCGACAGGTGTTTCAAACATCAGCATCGTCTGATCCCTGTTTGCAAAATATTGAACCAATAACATGAACAGAGGTATAACGGTGATAACTATGGCCTGGAATACTCCCTGAGCAGTAAGAGATTTCACCTTTGCGGTCAATTTCACTCTTTCTCTTATTGTATGCGCTATAGTATCAAAAGTTTCCGGCAGATTACCACCAGTTTCTCTCAGGATCAAAATAGCGGTCGCGAACATATCAAGATCTTCAACATCAAGCCTTTTTGACAGGTTAACAAATGCTTCATCTATAGGTACGCCGATCCTGTTCTGTGCAAGTAAAAGATTAAACTCCTGTCTTATTGGGTCCGGCATTTCCTCTACGACTAAATTAACAGCCTGAATAAGATTAAGCCCGCTCCTTAATCCATTAGACATAAGCGTCAGAGCATCTACCATCTGTATATTAAAAAGATATGCTCTCTTGTTCTTCATGTACTGTATCATGGGTGCCGGCAATCTTGAAAACATAAAACCAACGGCAGCACCTATAAAAATTCCGGCTATAAAATTGGGAAGGAACATAATGAAAGTTACAAAACCTGTCCCCAGAGTCCCTGCATATATTAATATAAGGGCTGTCTTCTTATTCATATCTATAAACAACGTATCCAGTTCTCTTACAAGCCAGTTAGCCCTGTCTTCAAATTTTGCGTCAAGATATCGGACTGCCTTTTTTGAATTAATCAAAAAAACGATAAAAATAAGGACTCCCATCAATATGAGAACGCCTACTTTATATAATCCCCATAAACTGGCAGCTTCCTGCATCATAAAAGAACTCCCTAGCTAACCGTGAACAGACCCTTTGGAATTGAAAGACCTTTTGTCTCCAGAGTCTCTATAAATTTAGGTATATAACCAGTCGCGACAAATTTTCCCAGGACCTTGCCTTTTGAATCAACTCCGGTCTGTTTATAAACAAATATATCGTTAAGCGCTATCTGATCACCCCTGAGCCCACCGACTTCCGTTACACAGGTGATCTTACGTGAACCGTCGCTAAGACGGGCCTGTTGAATTATTATATTTATAGCGGAACCGATCTGTTCTCTTATTGCCTTTGCGGGAAGATCCATCCCGGCCATCATAACAAGGGTTTCAAGCCTTCTTATGCAATCACCGGGACTGTTTGAATGTATCGTCGTTAATGATCCGTCGTGACCGGTATTCATCGCCTGTAACATATCAAGAGCTTCCCCGGATCTGCACTCTCCTACTATTATCCTGTCCGGTCTCATTCTCAGAGTACACTTTACAAGATCCCTTATGGTAACTTCACCTTCACCCTCTATGTTTGGAGGACGGGTTTCCAATCTTACAAGATGATCCTGTTGCAACTGAAGCTCCGCAGAATCCTCAACCGTTATTATTCTCTCGTCGTTTGGGATCATTCCCGAAAGGATATTAAGCAATGTTGTTTTACCGGAGCCGGTACCGCCGGAGATCAGAGTATTAAGTCTGGCTTCTATGATAGCCTTGAAGAATTCTCCTATATCTTTTGTGATGGAATCGAATTTTACAAGATCATCCATCTTCAGCTTTTCTTTATTGAATTTTCTTATGGTAAGTGTCGGACCGTCCAAAGCCAGCGGCGGTATTATCGCATGAACTCTGGAACCATCCATAAGACGGGCATCCGTATATGGGGATTTCTCGTCTATTCTTCTGCCTATCGGGGCCAGTATTCTTTCTATGACACCCATTAACTGCTGCGAAGACGTAAAAGTATACTCGGAAAGGGTCAATTTACCTTTTTTTTCTATATAAATAATATCAGGACCGTTTACCATTATTTCACTTACGTCAGCATCGGCTAAAAGATCTTCCAACGGTCCCAAAGAAAGCGCCTCGTCCAGGATTGACTTGATAAGCTGGGCCCTTTCTTCTCTGGTTTTCATAAACCCCAAATCTTCTTTTTCCAAAAGACCGATGACCGCACGTTTTGTTTTTTCATAAAGTATGCTTAGTTTGTTTGGATCGTCTTTAGATTCCAGATCCATTTTCTTTAAGTCCATGTTGTCAATAAGTGCCTTGTGAATTTTTCTTTTTAACCTGGTTGTTTCGTTTATAGAGCCTGATTTACGTTCCTTAACACTAATCGCTTTTGCCGAAGACGGTATGCCGGATCCGTCCTGTTTAGAAACTGCTACATCGGATCTTTTCGATTTATTGAGGCCATACATGGAATCAAGGATTCCTCTTTCCTGAAGAACTCTTGCAATATGGTATATGTTTCTTGCAACAAGACTTTTTGGTGCAGAAATTATCGCAGGTTTTCCCTTTGTAATAGAATTCATACAGGTTTCTGTATCTTCGTTAACAGCTCCCAGGATTTTTACGCCAAGATTTGCCTGTACGATATCCGGTGTTATAGGGCTGGAGGGATTATATTTATTTATTATTACCTTTATTATATCCGGGTGGAACAACATCCCGTTTAAATCATCTATAAGACGTTTGGTATGTTTTAAGACGAGTATTTCCGGATTTGTAACGATTATTATTATCGTGGCCATTTCAAGTATGGCTATAATTTGTTCCGTAAGTCTGCTTCCACAATCCATTACGGTATAATTAAAGTTATCCGCTGCACCT
>JAPLFT010000168.1 GCA_026390535.1 Pseudomonadota bacterium | reverse complement strand
AAAATAACAATCATCGGTAGTGGAGCTTTGTTTTACAAAGACCTGTTAACACAGGAAACGGAGACGATTAAAAGTGTTCACATACCGGAGAGCAACTTAGAAGAACATAATAAAGATCCTCATATTGTTCATCCCCTGGGTATGCTTTCCTTGTTGGAACAAAAGAATATTGATGATATAAATTATCTTAAGCCATCGTACGCGGAACTTAAGGCGATACAAAAATAGGGGCTTTGTAAGGAGTATGAACTTTGAGTAAAAAAAGAGCATTAACCGGAGTAAAACCTACCGGAACCTTCCATATAGGGAATTATCTGGGAGCCTTAAAACCTGCGTTAGGCCTGGCTGATCAGGGTTATGAAACCTTTTATTTTATAGCCAATTATCATGCCCTCACAACGCTGCATTCCAAAAAAGAACTTGAGGATCTTACATACAGCCACGTTGCAAGCTGGCTTGCCTTTGGCTCTCAGGAAAAGAACGTTACCCTGTATCTTCAGTCGGATATTCCGGAGATATTTGAACTTTCGTGGGTGCTCTCCTGCTTTGCGACCAAGGGCAAAAACAGCATGTGGAAATAGCAAGGGACATAGTCGGTGCCTTTAATGCGGAATTCGGTAATATATTAAAAGCTCCACAGCCTATGATAAAAGAAGATGTTATGGTCATTCCGGGTATTGACGGGGAAAAGATGTCGAAGAGCTATAACAATATAATCCCTGTTTTTGCAGCCCCTGATGAAATAAGAAAGATTGTTGCCAGAGTAAAGACGGATTCATCAAAGGTGGAGGATACAAAAGATCCGGATAAAAACATTATCTACAACATATATAAACTGCTGGCGTCAAAGTCAGAAGCAGAAGCCCTAAGGGCAAGATTCTTGAAAGGCGGTCTTGGCTGGAAAGAGGCCAAGGATATATTGACTGACACTATTATAAAATATTTTGAAGAACCGAGGAAAAGGTATAATGATATCCTTAGCGATAAGGAAATGATAAAAAAGATACTCAACAAGAATGCGCAACATGCCAGGGAAACAGCCTCCAAGGTAATGGCAAGGGTGAGGAACGCTATAGGTATAGTTAATAGCTAATTGGGCTATTGACAGTGATGTGTGACTTTGGTATTACCTCCAAGCCTACAGAAACATAAGATTGTTATGCCCAGGTGGTGGAATTGGTAGACACACCATCTTGAGGGGGTGGCGCCGTGAGGCATGCTGGTTCAAATCCAGTCCTGGGCACCACGGACTAAATAAATAGAGGTGATTGATATGAGCAGAAAGTGTGAGATTTGCGGAAAAGGGACTCAGAGAGGGCACAATGTCAGCCACTCTAACATAAAAACTCCAGCCATGTGGATGCCTAATCTGCAAAAAGTAAAAGCAAAAATAGACGGAGTAGTTAAAAAAATTAATGTTTGTACCCGTTGCCTTCGTTCAGGCAAGGTTCAAAAAGCTGTTTAATATCTATTATTGAAGGATGATCAAATCACCCTCAGTGCTTGATATAACCTGGTTAGAATAGTTTTGGAAATCTCCTTGTGATCTGTTTATTAAACCAACCACAAATTGAGCACCCCACATATTAGACTTTGCTGTGGATATCATCTCTAAATATGTCTTTAATGAACGCCAAGCAAGAGTGTTTAATTCAGGGAATTTTATAATAGCTTCGGGATAATCTATTAAGATTGTGGATGCACTTTTTTTAAGCTGGTCTAAGGACATAATTATATCTTTTTCATCCTCGACGCCTATACCGTCTATTAAGAGCTTTGTAAAGCCTTGCAGACCATTAAAGGGAGTATTTAAATCGTGTCTTAAGGCACTTACTGTTTCTAAAATGGGATGTAGATGTTTATTTTGCTCATTATAAGATATGTATGTTGTATTAGGAAAATACTGGTTTTTTAATTCTTGATTTGTTTCCAAAAATTCTTGAAAATACCAGATGCCAACTCCTGGCACACCAAAATTTGCCGCAAAAGAATAGTCTTGCTTTGTTATACCATAAACTAAATACTGGCTTGTAAAACCGGATGTTTCATTGACTTGAACCATTTGTCTTGTTTTTTTATCTCTACCTATTTCTCCTAACCACTCTATAGTTATTTCATGTGAACCCGTAATAGGTGAGTCCGTAATAGTGCCTTGTTTTTTGAATTTTTCTGATAATTGCTTCAACATAGCTTCATGACTAAACAGACAGTTTCCGGTAAAAAGATATTCTTTATCACTGACTTTTACCAAGACACCGTTGAGAAAATCATAATGTTCCCAATCTAATGGTGTTATGTAAGGTCCTAGAAACTTTATGTCGGGGATCATTCTCCCGGCCAGATATATATATTTTGTCGGATCAAGTATTCTATTTTCATAATCGCTTTTCTTTATATAAATGAATGGATTGCTAGTGGGTATATAGATTTCACCATCAATCATTATTTCTGTTCCATTGTTCTGAATATTCGGGACTTTATTGTTTGATCCTGAAGTCTCAACTTTACCGGTATTTTCCTCCAGTGAAGGGATATTAGGTCTAATACTTGTGGATTCTTTTTGCTGTAATTTATCCGGATGTGTCCATTCCTGCGTAACTGGATATAAGCTTGCGGTTGTTGTTTGAGTCGCTGTATTTATAGGACTGGTAACAGCTTTTGGTGTATTAGTAGGTATCTTTGTCGTTAAATTCCTAACAATCGGTGATGGCTGCATCTTAACGGGTACTCTATATTGGGATAAATCTTTGGCTGTTATATTAGTTTTTTTAGTAGCTTTTTCAATTACTACCGTTTCTTTTGTATTATACGGACTACTACCAGAGGGTCGGGTTGTATTAGTTGGATAATCCGATCCTGTATTAAACTTATTATCATAATAATAATCATATAATGGACTTCGATCATTAATCTGCATACTTTTCATTACATCATCGTATGTTTTTGGAAATTCTGTGTTTACCTTTGCCCTGTTACTAACTTCTGTAGTGACATCCTTATAGTTAACGGCAGGGTCTTTTCCAGGAACTGTCTTATATTCAACCTGTGGCATTTTTAATTCTGCTGGTAGATTGGCCCTAGTAGTGCCCACAGTCTCATTCACCATAGATCGTTCTAATAAACTAACTTTATCTACTCCAAGTCTTACAGGAGAAGGCGTTAGATTGGCCCTGGTGTTCACAGCCTTGTTCACTATAGATCGTTCAAACAAACTAACTTTATCCATTCCGAGTCTTGCAGTAGGAAGAGGTCTATTGTATACACCGTCTAGAACACTAAATAATAATACCTGAACCGCTGCTTCCAGGAACGGTCTGTTTATAGCATTGTATTTCAGGTCTTCAACTATATTTGAACCTATTATACTGGTCCATGTGTTCTGTATTTGTCGTGCCTTTATCTGGAATTCTGAAAAAGTAGTTTTCTCTTTATCAGAAAATTCGGCCGGTATCTGGATATTTGTTATCCTGTCACAAAGAGTATAAATAGTTGAACCAATTCCAAAACTTAATGGATTTTTTCCTCTTATCCTGTCAGCAAGTCCAAAAAGCCCCTTTCCCATATCATAAGCGCTGTTGGACACAGTATTTGTTACAGATAATAGTTCATTCAACGTCTGTTTAGCTTCTTCATTGTAACCAAATAAAAAAATACGATTAAACAGGAACATGTCCGGATGAACAGACATCATTCTTAATACATTTACGCTTATTAGAGGATTAACGACATTAAATTTATCATAGGTGCTGAGACTTGGAACATATGCATAGTAAGCTATGATTTTACCATTTCTAACTGTAGCCTCCATATATGAGGTTTGAAATGTCATCCATAAAAATTCTTTGTACGCATATTCATCATCAAATTCTTTATACTTAAATTTATCCTGAAGTAATACTTTCTGAAGTGCCTTCCTGAATTTCTCATATCCATACGTTCTCTCCCAGCTTTCACCAAAAAATGCTTTCTCTGCCCTAAGCATACTGTCATTCATATAATTTTGGGCAAAATACACATTAGTCTCTTTAGGCAGCACGTTTGCGGCAGAGTCCAGTTCTACTAATATTGAATTAATTGGGTTAGATGGATCTTTTATACTTTCTTCTTTTAAAGTGGCATCTTTTTTTAAATCTGTAACTACGAGTTTTAAAAATGCAGCTTCTTTTTTTAATGTATTGAAAATGATTTGTTCTTTCTGTTTATTTATAAGATTCTCATCTGCATACGCAGAGTTAAGAATTACTGTTATCAATATCACTAAAAATGAACAAACATATTTCATAAGTTGGTGTACTCTGTCTATTTATTATGCAAGTGACATGCCAGTTACAAGGAGTATTATAACTTATCATTAATATTACGTTTTTAATAATGCACTATATAGAACCTTATCAAGTTATATGAATGCAAATTTAACACGCGTATAAAATTTAAATAACACATTATTAAATAACTGCGATAAAGTCCATCTCTATCTGAGCATTCATAGGTAAATTTGAAACCTCTATAGTACTTCTAGCCGGAAATGGTTTAGTATCGGAAAAATATTCAGCATAAAGCTTGTTTACGTCGGCAAATTGTTTAAGATCTCTCATGAATATACTCGTTTTTACTATATTGCCTCTGGTTAATCCCGCTTCCTGCAGGATGTAATCAAGATGGCTGAATATTTTTTTTGCCGCGTCAACTGTCGGTTCTACTATTTTTTTTGTTTCCATATCTATAGGTAGAATCCCGGATATGAACATTAAATTTCCTGCCTTTACCGCCTGAGAATATGGTCCCGCGGGAAGCGGTGCCTTATCTGTCCTTATTTCTTTTAAATTCATCACTTTATCCCCCTTGCTTTTTGTGTTAGTTATATCACATGAATTTCAGTCTGGAACCCTTACAGTATATTATATTCCTGATACTGATAAAACTTGCCCTTATTACCATAGTTGCGGCTATGTTGGCAAACTTTGATTACTTTGCCCACAAACTGTTTTCAGATAATAAGACCCTTAAGGACAGATATATACTTAGTTCAATATTTTGCGGTACATTGCTTATCGGTGTTATCTTAAGACATAACGCAAGTTATCATGCCCTTGATTATTCAATAACCGGATTTTTTATAACCGGCATTGCAATAGGATTTTTACCCGCCTTGTTATCAGTCGCAGTATTATCACTGTTTTTTATATTTTATTCCGGTGAATATTTTATGGCATTGCTCTGTTTTATATCCGCTACGGCGGGAGCTATGCTTTATAAACCGGAATTATTTTATAATAAGAGGAGAGTTTATAACCTAACGTTATGGATGATTCCTGTTACAGCCATTGCCGCTGTAATATATAGGTACGCTCCGCAGTCCTGGGTATTTACTCTGAGTAACAGGACACTTGAGGGAGATGTAGTTGTTGCGTTATCCGATGTTATTGGTGTTTTCCTAACACTGTTCCTGTGGAGATACTACAGGACAAAACTCGAATTGATAGAGAGTGCATATAACTTGGATAAATCAAGACTTGCCATACTTTCTGCAAAGATAAATCCTCATTTTCTTTTTAACACCCTTAACACTATAGCAGCGTCTATAAGGATAAATCCCAACATAGCCAGAGAAATAGTATTTAAACTTTCAGAGATACTAAGATATGTCTTAAGCGCAGAAAATGAATATAAACCGCTTCAGGATGAGATCAATTTTATAGAGAATTATCTGGCTATAGAGACATTAAGATTTGGAGAAACGCGCCTTAAAGTGTCAATTGATGTAGACGAAAATGCCAAGGAACTCAATATTCCCACTATGCTCATACAGCCTATTGTCGAAAATGCAATAAAACACGGGATTGCTCCTCTTGCCGACAGGAGGGGTGAATTAACTATAGGTGTCAGATCATTGAACGATAGTGGCGTTGAGATGCTGGTAATAAAGGTGATGGACAACGGCCCCGGTATGGTCGTTAATGACAGGGTGTTGTTTGGACGAGGAATAGGACTTGTGAACGTAAGAGACAGGTTGAAACTCCTCTACGGTGATAAGGCAAAACTTGATTTTGATTCAAATCTTAATAAGGGTACAACAGCAACAATAACTGTGCCTGCGGAGAGATAGAAAATGAATTTGTCTGCGTTTATAGCCGAGGACGAGGTTTTTGCAAGGGAAGAGATAAAACACCATCTTTCTGTTTATCCAGAAGTCATACTTGTGGGTGAGGCAGACAACGGTATAGATGCTGTTAAAAATATAAAGGAATTAAAACCGGATCTGTTGTTTCTTGATATAGAGATGCCGGGGCTTAAAGGACTTGAAGTAATAGAATCACTTTCGACTATCCCTTCATATAAGCCCTTTGTAATAATTGTTACGGCGTATGATAATCATGCCATAAAGGCTTTTGAATACGACGTCGTTGATTATCTTTTAAAACCTATAGATACAAAACGTTTTTCTACAGCCATGTCCAGGGTATTAAGATATTTTAGTTCATCATCGCATATAAACAGGATAACGGCAAAACGCGGAAGCAGGATAATGCTGATACCGTTTGAGGATATCGCTTATGTATCTATGGAAGATTCTATAGTCTATATAAGCAGTAAGGGCGCAACTTATTCTACAACGTATAGGACGCTGGAAGATATACAAAAGGAACTGGGTACTAAGGATTTCTTCAGGACACACAGGGGATTTATAGCAAACCTGAAAAAGATAAAAGAAATAAAACAGGAAGACTCCGGTGTGCTACTATTGAAACTTGAGGACACAGAAACCCAAGTTCCTGTTTCCCGTGCAAAGGCAAAAGATCTTAAATCCATTTTCAAAATATGATAGCCTTATATGAATGGAGAATTTGATCTTGTATGGTTTTATTCACTTGACAAATAAGTCAAAATCTAGTATAATACAATTATTGAAATAAAGAGTGGGGGTACGTAGTATGAAAAAAATACTTTTTATTGCCCTGGCAACATTATTTTTTGTCTCCTGTTCCGGCAGAACAAACTCAGGCCATTCCGGTGATAGTTCAAATCTTAATACTGAAAACAACAGCACAGAAAGCAGCGACAAAGATATTACATCATTTTCCATTAATGGATCGATAGGTATTATAACCGGAACAGACATTTCCGTTACAATGCCATACGGAACAAATGAAGCGAGTTTAATACCGACTATAACTGTTTCTGAGGGAGCAGAAGTAAGTCCAAAATCTGGCGTGGCACAAAATTTTACAAGCTCTCAAACCTACACAGTAACAGCAGAAGACGGAACAACAAAAGATTATACAGTTACTGTGGCTGTAGCCTCCAGTAGTTCAAAGGATATTACGTCTTTTATCATTCAAGGTAAAAATGGAGTAATAAATGGGACGAATATTACAGTTACATTACCTTACGGAACAAGTGTAACATCTTTAACACCGACAATAGGTTATACAGGTGTAAGTGTAAGTCCTGCTAGTGGTATGGCACAAAATTTTACAAACCCTCAATCCTACACCGTAACAGCGGCAGATGGTACAACAAAGGGATATACGGTAACTGTAGTTGTGTCTTCTATGCCTGCTGGCTATAAAACTGCTTTTACAGCTAATGGAATAACTTTTAATATGGTTTATGTTCCGGGTGGTTTGACCTTTCCAACAGGGACGAACGATAGTGGTTCAGCAAGCGTAGCCAATGCCTATTGGATAGGGGAAACAGATGTTACATATGAACTTTGGTACGATGTAATATCATGGGCAGAGGCGAAGAGACATTATTCATTTGCTAATGCTGGAAGAGAGGGAAAGGATGGGACAATTGGAGCTCCACCTACGACAGCAAAAAACGAGCCGGTTACAACTATTAACTGGCGAGATGCAATGATCTTTAGTAATGCCCTTACAGAATGGTATAACGCAAAGAACGGAACAAGTTATACCTGTGTATATTATACAGATGCTGCATATACAACACCGATTAAAACATCAACGAATAGTACAACAGTAACTACAGCTCAAGGTACTCAGGATAATCCATATGTAAAAGCTAATGCAACAGGTTTTAGAATGCTGGGGAGCTATGAATGGGAATTAGCAGCAAGATATATTGGAACAACACCACCGACGGTTTCACCGCTTTCAACAGAAAAAAAGACAACGATTGTTGGAGGGGTTACTTATTACTGGACACCAGGCGATTATGCCAGTGGCGCAACCGCTGATGTTAATAATTCAGCAGCTACTAAGGCTGTGAGTTGGCATTCGGATAACTCAGGCTATAACACTCATGATGTAAAGGGGTTAAGAGCCAACGCACTGGGACTTTATGATATGAATGGTAACATCTGGCTGTGGATCTTTGACTGGCATCCTAGCTATATAGGCTCTGCCCGTTTTATCCGTGGCGGTAGCTTTGGTAGTACAGCTTACTGCATGCAGATAAGTTACATAGGCTACCACTACCCGTATACCACTGAGGACGCCGTAGGCTTCCGCTTTGCGAGAACGCAGTAATAACTTTTGAAATGTTATAGTGCTTTGTTCAGAATACTGATTATGTCGTCCTTATACATTGGTACTACGCCGAATATGGCATTGTCATCGTTTCCGTATATATCTATGGTCATCTGCGCCACAGCCTCTTTGTCTATTTTATCCATACCGTGTTTTTTTGGATCCCTTAAGGCGCCGATGCTGTTCAGCCAGTTCTTAAAATCTGCAATAGCCTGGTCACAGTTTGTGTAATGTGATGTGTTTTCATGCAGGAAATATCCTACAAATCTTTTTATCTTCTCTTCATTGTACGGTTTATCGAACTCAAGCATTGCCGGCATTAAAAGTGCCAGTCCAAATCCATGAGAGATATCATATATGCCGCTTATGGCATGTTCTATCAAATGTATCGGCCAGCCGCCATTCCTGCCGCTGAACATACCCATCATTGCCACGCTTGATGCCCATGACAGGACTTCCCTCTGCTCAATGTCTTTTGGATCTTTCAAGAGTTTTTCTATTGCTGTCTTAACGGTCCTTGTAACGCCTAATGTTATCTGATCCGGAATGCAGACATCTGAAGTGCAGGAGAGATAAGTTTCTATGCAGTGGCATATTATGTCAACAGCGCCGTCAACAAGATAAGTCTGAGGTACGGTCATTGTCAAAAGAGGGTCTATTATGGCATACTTTGGCATAACAACAGTGCTGTGAAGAATTGCTTTTTGTTTTGTTTCATGATTGGTTATAACAGCTCCTCCATCAACCTCAGAGCCTGTAGCAGCGAGACTGGGAATACATATAATTGGAAGTGCTTCCGATATTTTTTTTGCTTTTTTACTCTTTGTAAAACAGTAATCCCAAATATCGTTACCTGTCTTTGCTACAATTGCTATACCCTTGCTTGCATCCATTACGGATCCGCCGCCCAGGGCTATTATCATATCGGCGTTCATCTTACGTGCCTGTGCTCCGGCCTTGTTTATAGTTTCACTTCTGGGATTTGGTTCTATACCCTCGAATATCTCATATTTTATGTTTTCATCTTTTAAATAGTTTTCGAGTTTTTGCAGATAACCGAGTTTTTTTATCGAGCCCTGGCCTGTAACGATAAGTGCTTTTTTTCCGGTGGCAATTGCCGCTTTTTTTATTCTTTCGAATTCATCTCTGCCAAAATAAACTATTGTCGGTTGGTAATATTTGAATTTTTCCATTTTATATCCTCCCAAGGCATTTTTATATATCCCGTTCAATGCAAAAAAACCACCGATAGCTGTAAAGAGTCCTCATTATAGGTTTATGAGTATTGATATTGTCATATAGCAACAGTATAGCCTAGTAAAACAGAAAATCCATCATCGGAGGCGGATTGATGAGTGTTTATTTGGGCATAGATATCGGATCTCTTACAGTAAAACTTGCGGGAGTAGTAGACAAGGATTCCTGACAGGATGTAGATAAGCTTATTTCCTCAAAAAAAGGCTATAAATGGACAAGCTATCATTTAAACGCGAACAAGATATTCTTGATAGATGCAGTAAAAGTTGAGGGAAAACCAAGGGAAGTTTGCAGGGATATTATTAATAAGGTTACGCAGGACCTTCCTAGGGGTTCGGTAAAAGGGGTTACACTTACAGGCTCGGGTGCAAAGTTCGTGAGCCTGCATCTTGGTCTTAAACACATAACTGAGTTCAAAGCTATTGCAGAGAATTTTAAGAACCTGTATCCGGAAATAAAATCCGTTTTTGAGATCGGCGGAGAGACATCCAAGTATCTTGGATTACGGGACGGGCTTATAACCGATTATGAAACAAACGGTGATTGTGCCGCCGGTACTGGCTCTTTTCTTGACCAACAGGCGAAAAGATTGATGTATAAAATAGAGGAGGTCGGCGATAAGGCCCTAAAGACGGAGAGAAAAGCAGTTATAGCAGGACGCTGTTCGGTATTTGCAAAATCGGACATGATACACGCACAGCAAAAGGGTTATAAACCTGCTGAAATATTAAAAGGGCTTTGTAATTCTATAGCCATAAACTATAAGAGCAATCTTCTTAAGGGAAAAGATTTTTCTACCCCTGTTGCGTTTATAGGCGGTGTGGCATTAAATAAAGCGGTTGTTGCGGCTTTAAGGGAGAATTTCAATCTTACGGAAGATGATTTCATAGTACCGGAAAATCCGGAGTATATGTGTGCATGTGGTTCTGCCGTATTTGAGGCTAACAGAATAACGGTGAATACTCTGGATATGTCGGCGGCAGGGACCATAAGAGACGTCTTCCCCACCTATCAGCCTCTGGATATGAACCAGGTAGTTCTTTTAAGAAATGAGGTACCAAAATATAAATTTCCTAAAGGTAAAACAAAAATAGATGCATATCTTGGAATAGACATAGGTTCCGTGAGCACAAACCTTGTTATTACAGACGAAAAAGGTAATGTGGTTAAGGAAGTCTATCTTATGACGTCGGGACGTCCTATAGACGTTGTTTCAGCCGGATTAAAGGAAATTGAGAAGGAAATAGGTTCAAGGATAAACATAAAAGGAGTCGGCACCACGGGTTCCGGACGTGAACTAATAGGGGAATTGATTGGAGCTGATGTTATAAAGGATGAGA
>JAPLFT010000297.1 GCA_026390535.1 Pseudomonadota bacterium | reverse complement strand
GGGGTTTCCGCTCGCACTTTTATATTTCTCCCGCCAGCTACATTACGCTGACGCTTCATTTCGCTGGTCGGGGATAGTAGATACATTAAGAACTCAATACTACGAGAATATAGTTGAACTTCACCCACAGATACAAGAAATAACGAGTGGTTTTAACCTAGCTGCATAGACGGATATTGACTGCTTCTCTTTTATTGGTTAGCATCAAAATATCAATTCAAGGGAGATGGAGTTCTCCTCTAACCGCCGAAACAAAGGCTGATGACTCCTATATCAAAACTTATAGGGGTCTAAAATGGAAAAAATCTTCATTATTGCTGCATTATGGTTAGGACTAGCAGTATTCTCTGCGATTATCGCACATCATCTGAGGGTATCTATTGCTCTAGTAGAGATTTGTGTCGGTGTAATTGTAGCGAATATCGTTGGTTATTTCTATGGTGCTGATGCTTTTGGTAGTAATTTTGAGTGGCTTCAGTTTTTAGCATCAACAGGGGCTGTGCTTCTTACCTTTCTTGCAGGGGCAGAGCTTGACCCTAATGTAATACGATATAAATGGAAAGAAGTAGTTATCGTCGGTGCAGTGGGCTTTATAGCACCATTTTTAGGATGCACTGCTTTTGCCAGATATATTCTGCATTGGAACGTTCAGGCAAGCTGGCTTGCAGGTATAGCACTCTCAACAACGTCTATGGCTGTTGTTTATGCCGTAATGCTTGAAACTGGTTTTAATAAAACAGAGTTCGGTAAAGGCATTTTAGGTGCTTGCTTCATAAATGACCTTGGAACTGTATTAGCGTTAGGGATAATCTTTGCTCCATTTACCTATAAAACCGTGATATTCGTCGCTGGAAGTGTTTTAATACTAGGTTTATTTCCCTTTGCCACATCCCTATTAACTAAAATCTATGGAAACAGAACAGCAGCCATAAGGTCAAAATGGGTTATATTCGTATTGTTCGCTCTTGGAGCGTTGGCGCTATGGTCAGGAAGTGAAGCAGTGTTACCCGCCTATATAGCAGGGCTGCTTTTAGCTGAGTTTGCTTCCAAAGAGCATCTATGGGTAAAGAGATTAAGAACTCTTACAGTAGGCTTCTTAACACCATTTTATTTTATTCGTGCAGGTTCACTTGTTTCAGTCGCAGCGTTAATAAGTGCTCCCTTTGTATTCCTAATTCTTTTCATCAGTAAAGTCCTATCAAAAATCTTTGGGTTGTATCCTGTTATAGGGATATTCCGAAAGAAACAAAAAGAAAAATGGTATTACACACTCTTAATGTCCACTGGGCTGACCTTTGGAACTATATCGGCATTGTATGGTTATTCACACAACATAATAACACAACACCAATACTCTTTCCTCGTTGCAACTGTGATAGCAAGTGCTGTTATACCAACATTGATAGCGAACTTTGCCTTTATACCGACTCATTTATTAGAACGTGAGGATACACGTAAATTGATGGCTGAGGGCATAGACGAGGAATAGAAAGATAAATCCAGCAAAACCACTCTGGTCTTGGGTTTTAAGGTAAATGGTCGGGGAGACTGGATTTGAACCAGCGACCCTTTGCTCCCAAGGCAAATGCGCTAACCGGGCTGCGCTACTCCCCGACGAAACGTTAAGGGTTTAACATACCTTATTCACATATTCAAGATTTTTTAAATCTTATGCAGACTCCGCATGGTAAAGGATTTCCTCTATTTGACGGTATATTAAGTTCAACCGTTTCCATAAACCTTTCAGGAATGTTTAAGGCATCAGAGACAAAATCCCTCAGCCCAGTTGATTCTATATCCTGGTCATGACAACTAATTAGAAAAAACAATGGCCCCGCCGGTGACATCAAAGATTTTGAGGTACTGAGCAGTTCCTGCAGATCTTTATTGAACGTCCATGTTTTATTTTTGCCTCTTCCAAAAGCCGGAGGGTCAAGGATTATACCGTCGTAGAATTTTTCTCTCTTTACCTCTCTCTTCATAAATGTCATCACATCATCAACGATCCATCTTATATTCTTAAGGCCGTTCATCTTTGCATTTTCTCCGGCCCAATTCACAGATGATTTGGAACCATCAACATGACATATCTCTGATGCAAACTTTTTAGAGGCTGATGCACAGAACATTGAAGCACCGCCCGTATAAGAAAATGTATTAAGGACGTTAAACTTTTTTTCCTCGTTATAGAGTTTAGTCCCCAGTTTTTTCAAATGATCGGTTATTACGGCATCCAGCCAAACCCAGTTTATGAACTGTTCCGGGAATATGCCAAGCTGACCATTTTGGGACAATCTGAGCTTAAAATAGATATTCGCCACTTCTATGTCCCATATGACATCACCAGTGACTTCAGTATCCTTATTATCCAGCCATCTGTCCTCTTCAAACCTGAAATCAGCCCTGTGCCATACAAAGGCGTCAAGTTTCCTGTCAATGAGTGCCTGTGGGGCTGGACGGTCTATGACGTAATCGCCAAACCTTTCAAGGCGTCGCCCGTTGCCGCAGTCAATAAGGTCATAATTCCTATAGAAAGTTTCGATTTTTTGCATTAATTAACATGTATATGAGGAAACTTGGCATTTTGCAAACGGCATTTCTTGGAGATACCGCCTTAATTTCATCCATGGTGGGTAAGATAGGTGAACTCTATGGTAAAGACGCTGAGATATACCTTATAATCAAAAATGGGCTCGAGGATCTGTTCAAAAACGACAAAAGGGTCCGATCCATAACGACATTCGATAAAAGAGGCACAGAAAAAGACCTGTTTGGTCTCCTAAAAGCCATCATAAAGGTAAGGCGTCTAAAATTGGATGTGATGTTTTGTGTTCACAGATCTTTAAGATCATGCATTATTACTGCTTTCTCAGGGGCAAAAACAAAGATCGGTTTTAAAGAGGCTGCATTAAGTTCTCTATTCACAAAAACAGTAAAAAGAGAAGGTCCTCATGAGGTTCTGAAAAATCATTTGCTCCTTGAAACCTACGATCCCGCTTTTAAAAAAATACGACCGCTCATGAGTTCCAAATATAAACTGTACGCACCGGCTAAAAGTTCTCTGGATGAGCTGAATAAAACATCAAAGGAGCCATTCATCGTGATAGCGCCAGGTTCAAAGTGGCATACAAAAAGATGGGGTACAGAAGCTTATACCAGACTGGCGGAAAAACTCCTAAAAACGTACAATCATGATATCGTTTTCACTGGAGATAAAGACGACGAAGGTCTTATAGAAAATATTATAGCCGGAATAAAGAGCGATAACTTAAGAAAACGCATAATCAATCAGGCAAATAAACTGGATATTTCCAACCTCATGTTCCTGATAAGCAAGGCATCTCTAGTCATAACAAATGACAGTGCACCACAGCATATAGCGGTGGGATTTGCCGTACCTGTTGTTTCAATATTTGGTCCTACGGTAAAAGGTCTTGGATATTATCCTTTTAGCGACGATGCAGTGGTGGTTGAGGCTCATGATGTAAAATGCCGGCCGTGCGGACTTCATGGTCATATGAAGTGCCCTAAAAAAACGAACGAATGTATGACTGCTATAAAAGATGACTATGTTTATAACGCTGTAAGACGACTTATTTAAAAACATATTTATTATAATAAGGAGATATTATGGACAGAAACTCAGCCCTGAAATTATTAAAAAAACATGTAAAGAATCAGAACACGATAAAACACTCTCTTGCGAGTGAGGCAGTATTGCGTGCCCTTGCAAGAAGGCTTGGAGAGAATGAAGATGAATGGGGATTAGCTGGATTGCTTCACGACGTAGATTATGAAATATCTGAGGGCAATCCATCTATACACGGAATAATGTGTACGAACATTCTTAAAGAGAACAGTGTGGATAAAGAAATAATAGACGCTATAAACGCCCATAATGAAATGGCAAGTAACGCACCGTGTAGAAACACAAAATTCCATTATGCATTGGCGGCCGGGGAAACTATTACGGGACTTATAACTGCTACGGCACTGGTATATCCTGATAAAAAACTGGCAAGCGTAAAAACAAAATCAATAACTAAAAGGATGAAGGAAAAGGCCTTTGCGGCATCAGTAAACAGGGACGTAATAATGGAGTGTGAAAAACTTGGCCTGACCATAGATGAATTTGCTAAGACCGCGCTTGAAGCAATGCAATCAATAAGTACGGACTTGGGGCTATAAACTGTCTTTGCCATAAAAAAAATTATATGTTAGAAATTATCTCGATTACTAACTAACTTTCAGGAGTTTATCTATGACTAAAAGTAATACCCTCATTGAAAAAATGAATAAGCACAGTGCACATAACTACAAACCACTGCCGATAGTATTGGAAAAAGGAGAAGGTGTTTGGGTTTGGGATGTGGATGGTAAAAAATATATGGATATGTTAAGCGCATATTCCGCCTTAAATCACGGACATAGACATCCAAAAATAGTCGACAGGGCAAAAAAACAGTTGGATAAGATCGCTTTATGTTCGCGTGCGTTCCATGCGGAAAAACTTGCACAATTCTGCGAGAGAATAACAAACCTCACAAAATACGACATGGTCCTGCCCATGAATTCAGGGGCTGAGGCAGTAGAGACGGCATTAAAATTAATAAGAAAGTGGGCTTATGTAGTTAAAAAAATACCAAAATACGAGGCAGAGATTATAGTCTGTTCAAATAATTTTCATGGTCGAACAGTCACAATAGTTTCTTTCTCATCCGATGCAGATTACAGAGATAGTTTCGGACCTTTCACCCCGGGATTCAAAATAATACCTTACGGCGATATTGAAGCTTTAAAGAAAGCGATCACGCCAAAGACAGCTGCTTTTTTAGTAGAACCTATCCAGGGCGAAGCGGGAATATTAATGCCGGCCAAGGGTTATTTAGAGGCTGCGCAGAAGATATGCAAAGAAAATAATGTACTGACAGCATTTGATGAGATACAAACCGGATTGGGTAGAACAGGAAAATTATTCTGCCATATGTGGGAGAATGTACGTCCGGATATACTGATAGTCGGAAAAGCATTGGGCGGTGGAATAATGCCTATAAGTGCGGTGCTGGCAGATGAACCTATACTTGGATTATTCACGCCCGGAGAACACGGATCCACATTTGGAGGAAATCCTCTTGCCTGTGAGTGCGCTCTTGCCGCAATGGACGTCCTGGAAGACGAACATCTCATTCAGCGTTCCCAGGAAATGGGCGAGTATTTAATGGGAAAACTACGCGACCTTAACTCTCCTTACGTAAAAGAGATCAGGGGAAAAGGATTACTGGTCGGGATAGAATTGAAAAAAGAGGCAGGCGGAGCAAGAAAATTCTGTGAGGCTCTTATGGCAAGAGGATTACTCTGCAAGGAAACACATGAGCATGTAATAAGGCTTGCCCCTCCTCTTGTTATAACAAAGGAAGAGATCGACTGGGCCGTACAGCATGTTAAGGATGTTTTAAAATAAATTTGCATTTTATAGATATAAATTATTTAACGCTGTTTTTTCTGTGTATTGCCGCGTTCGCGGCCGGTTTTATAGATTCCATCGCCGGTGGCGGAGGATTGATAAGTCTGCCTGCACTTCTGATATCAGGGTTACCTCCCCATATAGCACTGGGGACTAATAAATTACAATCCGCTTGCGGGACTACTTTAGCGACTATAAATTACGGACGCAAAGGAAAGATCATCTGGTATATAGCACTGCTGGGAATTCCTTTTGCATTAATAGGATCGCTTCTTGGTGCAAAACTAACTCTCATTATATCTGCCGATACTCTTACAAAAATACTGATATTCCTGCTACCTCCAGCGACTATACTCATGTTCCTGTCCAATGTACTGCTGAAAAGAGGTGAAAAATTCACATTCAAGATAAAAAGGGATATTATAGTCATCCCTGCTGTTTGTTTTGTGATAGGTATGTACGACGGATTTTATGGCCCCGGAACCGGAACATTTTTAATAGTATTCCTGGTGCTCTTTGCCAACATAAGCCTTTTGCACTCAAGCGCAACGTCAAAGGTCTTTAATCTGGCATCCAACGTCGGTGCTCTTATAGCATTTATAGCAGCCGGCAGTGTTAGTTATGTGCTGGGTTTTTTCATGGCTATTGCAAATATCGCCGGCAATCTTGTCGGCAGTAATCTGGCCATTAAAAAAGGCAATAAAACAATTCAACATTTTGTATACATAGCCATCACGTTGCTGTTCATATATCTGATCATAAAGAAGATGTAATTAATCCAACTCTATAGTGACCGGCATTATTACCGTCGTTATGCCATAGTGCTGTAAGTTTTTCTGAATATTAAACGACGTGTCGTTATGAAGAAGTTTGTGATAAAAGCGTTCCTGCTGGAACATCAGTTTTCCCGCAAATACGGTAGAATTAGGGAATTCCTTTGCAGTTTGTATACATATATCCGTAGCAGCTTCTATTACATACGTACTTACATGATATATGTATTCAGCTGCTATACCCAACTTTTTTGCATATTCAACATATTTATTAAGGTCCGTTATCGTTTTTACCCTGTGTTTTTCCAGTTCTTCTTTGTCTCTAAACGAATTTGAATCAACAACAGAAACCCCAATAAATATAAAATTCTTGTATAGCCAAGGGAAATTACTAAGGACAGACAGCATTGTATGGATTCCCAGACTGTTAAAACCGCTTACCAATTGTATGGCTGTTAAATTAGTGGTGTCCGGTTTGTTATTATTATAATGTTCATCGGACAACGGTGTTTCATGGATCGTATCATTCAATTTACTGATCGCCTTACCGACTTTTTTATAATGAGATTTGATAAGATAGCATATTA
>JAPLFT010000190.1 GCA_026390535.1 Pseudomonadota bacterium | reverse complement strand
CTGTTGTCGACGTAAAATCACCACCACCAGATCCACCATCCGTTCCAATCGTGCTAATAAAATAATTTTCTACTTCTCTTGCTTCTTGAGATGATGAGGCAGGTCCATGCACCCATACACCACTTTGCTTGTTTACATTATGACCACTAAAAACCCTGCTTTCTGGGTCGCTGGTTATTCCCACATACCAGTCTGGGTAGAAACCACCATTTTTTGAAATGTACTCTTTAATTGCGTTGATTAGATCCAATTTAAGCATTTTCTTTTCCTCCTTTAATTTACCAGGGCCTATCGCGCCGATGTCTAATCATTTCTTCGGCTCCACCAGGCCACGGATATGGTATTCCAAGCTTTTCTCTGGTTAGCTCAGCGTTTACATCCATACATATCGCCATTGACTCCCAGTCTATTGTTTTATCTTTCTGTTGGCACAGGTCATATGCCATTTGTAGTGCATCTATACCGTCGTCATGAGATCCTTTTGGGTAATACTTTAGTTGCTCCAAAAGGATTCTTTGCCTTTTGCTGAATTGTATAAGTCCATTCTTTATTAATGGCTGTAGCGACTCTATTCTTGCCCTCTTGTCCGTCTTGTTCTCCACCTTTTCTACTTTCAGGGGGGTATTTTGTTCGCTTGCTCGTTTTGTTATTTGATCGGACATAATTGATTGGAATCCGTTACTTTCAAACGCAAGATAATCAAATTTCCTTTTTTTATGTAATGTTAAGATGTCCACAATTGTTTTATCTGGGTCTCTTTTCTCAAGATCAGCGTCTAATACATAAGCAATGGCATTCTTGATGTCGTAAAGGATACAAATAATAGCAGAGTAATCTCCTCGTCTGTTACTTTTCCCCAAGCTAGGATCACAACCAGCAAAAACTTTTGTAGAGAATTTGTTGTTTTTAAGACATTCAATAAGTTCTATATCGGTAGCAAACTTGTCGTCCCAGTATTGTATGTCTTCTTGATTAAATATACAGTCTCTAGGGTTTACAGGCTCGTTCTGCATCTCACTATCAAAACTTATATGTCCTTCCTCTTCTCTTAAAACCATAAGGTCATAATACCCTTTGGATTGAGGCCACAAGACTACTGTGCCTTTTAACATCTCATCTTTATTGGCTTCAAAGAAGTTCTTTGCTGCAATTATTCCTGACTCACCTTCATAATCTTTTCTGTTACAAAAGATGTTCTTCCATTCTTCCCACAAGCCAATATTATCTGCCCAACTGATTATCGACCTATAGATCATTTTCTTCCAGCCCTGATACAGGTCTGGCGACGTAAACTTAGCCAATAAGGAGTCGTAGTGATGTATTGTCCCTACGAATATCATGTTTGTGTTTGACGTTCCCGATTTTAGGACAGCCTTATCGAGCCAGTCTTGTAACTTGTAGTAGCTTTCTGGGGTTTGTACAGAATTGTCCTGCTCTATATCGTCCATTATTATGAGGCTTGGGCGATGTTCTTTATTTCTTCTGCCACGCATTTGTTGTTCTGCACCAAGCGCAATTATTTTTATTCCATTCTTTGTTAATATCTCTTTTTGTGTCCACCTTGGTGGAGCTGGCTTTGCACCTGTTTCGCACGCTGAAGGGAAGTCCTTCATCAGTCTTTCGTTGGATTCCAACTCTTGTTTGATGTTAGACAAAAATCCTTGAGCCTGATCACTGGTATTGGAAATAATAACGATAAAACTCTCTAGCCTGTAGCAGATGCAGTAAATAACATACTGTAAAGTGACCAGCGTGCTCTTTGCGCTACCACGTGGGGCAGCAATGGCTATTTTGCCTCCTCTTTTACGTGCAAGTTCATTTAACATAAAACGAATGTCTTTATGAACGCTCGAATCGTCTAGGCGGTTGTAGTGATGAAAGTAATATCG
>JAPLFT010000248.1 GCA_026390535.1 Pseudomonadota bacterium | reverse complement strand
GATACAGGATCATCATAAGGCAGAGATATATGAGATGCGTACGCTACTTGGGCAGATTCTTGCACTGTCATTCTGAGTAATCTTTTAGTTTCTTCGTGTTTCGGTAGTTCTCCATTTGTAAGCTTTGTTATAGCTGTAATAGGATTTATAGCTGAATTTATAATCAGCTTCCCCCAGATAAAACTCCAGATATTATCCGATATTTTTGGCAGAAAACATGCTGATTTCAGTATCTCAGCAATATATTCAACTTTTTTATCTGTTACTGTTCCTGACTCAAAGGGTTTGCCAATAACAGTATCACCAACACCCGCATGTCTTATATATCCTACATCAAGCATCGTTGCACCGTGTGACGTTATGCCAGCTAAGATTTTATCCTTTCCCAGTATATTAGATATTATTTCTACGTTGGTGAGTCCATTTTGTAACGTGAGAATAGCTGTATTATCCCCAACTATATGAGCAATAGAATTTGTAGCCTTTAATGTATCGTAAGATTTAACGCAAATTAATATAAGGTCAGCGTATTCAATCTCATCAAGACAGGACGTCACTTGAATTCCAGTGATTGTGCGTATTCCACCGATGCCTTCTATAGTCAGTCCATTTTTATTCAGTTCGATGGCTCGTGACTGGTTTTTATCAACAAGCCAAACATCATCCTGACCTGACTCGACTAGAAGCCCGGCAAAAAGACATCCCATTGCACCGGGACCGACAATAGCAATCCGCATTTTTTGTAAATTCCGATCCACAATTTTTATTCAACAACTACCATTTTTCTAACTGCTCAATAGCCATTTCCACGATTGTGCGTGTGACAAAAAGACTACTTACATAATATAGATTAGCGATATGATGTTTTGCACTATCTAACGAAACATGTCCTGATCGGTAAGCTCTAACTACAATACCTAAGGCACCTACTGGTGTCAGATTCAAATGAAAAGCCTTTTTCCGCACTGCCATATCATCAGTCAAAAGAACAGAGACATCTATTTTTTGACATAGGCAAAAACATTCACGTTCACCATTTTGTAGTTTCTCTAAACCATTTTTCTGTGTAAATTGTATAACCTCATGTTGAGCCAAATTATGCTGTTGAATATTTCCCAACAATAAAATATCATCTTTTGGAACACGATTCTGACCAACTGTCTCTGACCATACTGCATTTGGAATATGTATAGTTTCAAAAATACGCAAAAGTGAAAGACAACTAATCTCACTTAGATGGATTAGTGGACCGGCATCTGATACAGCAATATTTACGGTTCCATTGCCCATGCGATATCCTCCATCATCGCCTTATGTTGATGTTCAGCTAATTCTACTAGATCAATACCGACGATTTCGATAGCTTTATTTCGAGTAATCTCTGATCGCAAATAACGTCCCAGGATATGCTCTCGCCATAATTGCTTTAAACCAGTCTGAAATGCTAGAGTCATCAATTCAGCTTCAGGCTTATGGGTTTCTCGCACAAGAGTTTCCAGATAAGTTAATGTATCTGTCATAGCTCTATACCTCTGTAAAATAATCTTTCGTGTTATGTCATTTTATTTATTAAACGTGCATTGTGACTTGGCATCTATCCTATTTATCAGAATTACCTTTGTCCGTAGATGAAACATAATCTCCAAAAGATTCTATGACACCAAAATCAGATTTATGGGTTTGTTGATAATCCAAACATATGAGTTCTGGTATCAAGCACTTTAAGTTATCCATGATATTATATTGTGGATCATATTGTATCAACTGATAAAAATCACTAATCAATAAAAATCTGGTAGTTTCTTTGATGATTTTGAAATCTTTTTTATGATACGGATCCTCTTTTGGAAACTTACGTTTACCGATTCTACAAGATTTTCCATTAGATATAGCATCTTGTATTTTTCTTCGTTCATCAAACCCTTTTTTGTTATTGACCAGATCAAGAAAGTCTGATTTCGGAGTTCCGCCAGATTCTGGTATCCATCCCCATTTGATCTCCAAAACGTATAATACAACATTTCTTTTGCTATCTGCAACAATACCATCAGGATTTTTTAGTGCACTACCTGAGGGGTTTTCATTTGCATAAATACTCATACCCCAAAACTCTAAACCTGAATTTTCCTCTGCTTTTTCATAGTAATTGCCTATTTTCGAATGTGTTGCCAAATATACTTTGAAATCAGGATGGCAATCTTCAATATCTTTGTATATCTT
>JAPLFT010000293.1 GCA_026390535.1 Pseudomonadota bacterium | reverse complement strand
CATCTTGACGCGATTTACAGCCTTGAGCGGTTGTTGAAGAAATATCCTAACCCGAAATATGACGTCCAATTTGGGCTGTTTATAGCGGCGTATTATTATTATCTTGATGAATGGAAATATAAATTAGAGAGACCCCCCGCTGTAGATATCAACAATCAGAAGCTTCTAACGGTTGTGACTATGAATATGTATTGTACAGCAGGAACAATTAATTATTATATTGGTGATTTGAAAAAATAAACTATAAGTTAAAGCAGAAATATCTGACCGTTATTTGTAGTATCCCGATATACCCAGTACTAAATGGGCCTTGGAATCAATTGCTTTTGTGAGAAAATATTCAGAACACAGCTCGTGTGTCTTTGGGTCTATTATTATGTCCGTTCCATCGCTGAATTGTATTATATTCCCTATTGTATGCATGGCATTTGAAAAGATGGAAAGCTCCATTGTGCCTCTCCTGATATTCTGTAATATGATTCCGTCATCGGTAGCTATAAGGACTCTTCCCTGAAGATGTTTGAGACTGTCTAAGTTGTTCATCATTTCTTTCATTTCCTCTACCATCTGTTTCAATTCCATTCCGCATAACACGCTTTGATAAGACGAATATGTTTCCATCGAATTGAGTTTTCCGTATTTTTCCGACGGTTCAAACACTATAAGTACCGAATCTTCCGTATGGTGAATAAAAAATCCATTATGTTGCGCGCTTATTTTTATGCTTTTGGCTAATATGTGGTTCATTATTCTTTTTAATACATCAGGCTCTAAAGTTTCTGCTAAATCATTTAATTTAGGTGTATCAAAATATACTACGGATAAAAATTTTCTTTTCTTTTCATTAATAAAGGACCAGGGGGATCTGGAATAATCTTCAAGTCTTTTCCCCCCAAGGCACAGGTTTGCCATCTTCCTCAGAGAAAATCTTGTATAAAGTTCTGGCAATATTGCGACAGGAATTAGTAATAGTGCAAGGGGTAAAATAGCCCCGGTTCCTAATATTCCGTAGCTTATTACAGTTAGAGAAATATTAATATATCCTCTGATACATAAACTGAGGGTTAACGTTATAAGAGAAGCTGCGAGTACGGATAAAACTTTTATAAAAAAAGTCTTGGAACTTACATTACTGTGCCAATATGGTATAGTATAAATGTAAACGCAAACGAGTAATATGCTGAAAATAAACGGCATGAGAACTCGGATGGTTCGTGTAAATTTCATTTTTAATGCCTCAAGAATAGATTATTGAGGAAGATGAGTGGATTTTCAAGTGATTATAAAAATAAAGCTTAATAACAGGAAGGCACAAACCTCGGTTGAATATATACTTATGATTGCTATGGTGGCCGGTTTGGTCTTAAGTCTTACCCAGTTTTCCGGTGCTATAGATAATAAACTCGCAAGTTGGAAAACTGGAGCAAGGAATAATATTGCCGGCCTGGACGCAAATCAGGGTACCTATGATCTATCAAGAGCGGATTTTTATACTCCGGGTCTTACATCAAAAGGTTCTTCCGGCGGAGTAAATACTGGTGGCGGGACGACTGGTGGTGGAACTGGAGAAGGTGGTACAGCAGGTGGAGCCGGTGGTGAAGAGGGTACTGGTGGTGCAGGTGGCAGAGGACAGCAAGGTGCCAGAAGCTTAGGTGTTAATGCTCCCGGAGCTGGTGCAGGACAAGCTCAGGCAGGTGGAACCACTGGCAGAGTAGGTTTTGAATCTACCGGCGGAGGAGGATACAACACTGAAAGGGAAGAAACACGATCTTCTACGGAAGGGAATTATGAAGAAACGCAAATTAGTGGACGAGGTGGAGCCGGAAATATTGGGCAGGAAGAAGCCGGACAAGAGGCCGGCGGAGGGGAAAAAGGGACTAGTGCAAGTTTAATAAAAAAAAATAAGGGAGAGGAACTTGCAGGAGGAGGAAAAACCCTAGCAGAAAGAGACTGGGGCATAGGGAAATTTTTGATAATTCTTCTTGTGATTATTT
>JAPLFT010000294.1 GCA_026390535.1 Pseudomonadota bacterium | reverse complement strand
TGTTATCTATGTTTTTAAGAAGATCCGTGAAGGAAATCTCACCTTCTCCAAGGACTAAATAATCGACCTCTTCGAGAGATATGGTCTCGTAAGGATAGATATTTACATGGGGCCCGCCCATAACTACTTTGATTTCGTCATCGATCTCTTTAACCATTTTTGCTGTCAATATGGCATCAATCAAAGTAAATGTCAGTGCTTGGATCCCAACTACATCGGGTTTTTTCCTCTCTATTTCTTGTCCGATTTGATCGTAGCTCATCCTCTCTACGATGGTATCTAAGATTTCAATTTTACTATCGGTATTCTTTTCAGCACAGGCTGCTACGTACATCAAACCCAGTGGGGGATAATATCCTGATTCTTCGTCAACTATAGACGGAACATTGCTTTTGATAATGTTATGCATTGGAGGATTTATAAGTAGTATTTTCATTTTTGCTTTCTCCTTTATTGACTAATCTAGATTTTATTACTACTAAGTAAATTTCTTGGTATACATTCAGCAGCCTCTAACTCATCCCAACGGGCATCAATCTCTTGATCTTCTTATTAGAACCGATATTTGATCCGCTATTATGCCGAAAAAGAATATAATGGTACCTGAGATGAGGGCAAGAAGAGCGCCGCTTGGAATATGATTGGAGACGATAATGCCATCTAAAGCATATATTAGTCCGCCGAAAATAAAAAAGCCACTCACAGGCAAAACGACCTTCATTGGATTAAATAAACTAACTGTCCTAATTATCAGCATGATAAAGAGAAAACCATCTCGAAAAGGCCTTATTTTGCTTGTACCTACCCTTTTGGGAGCTTCAATCGGCACGTATTTTACGCTGTATCCTGAAGTTAAGGCAGCCAGGGTGATCGTTGTGGTAAAAGAGAAGCCGTTGGGCAAAATATGCATGAAATCCATAGCCATGCTCTTCTTGATCGCTCTGAAACCGGAATTCAAATCAGGTATCTTAGTTCCGGAAAGATAATTGGCAACTATGCTGAGAATCTTTTTCCCAGGTTTTCTCAGGAGCGAGATATGCGAATTATTCGTTCTGGAACCCACCACCATATCATATTCATTCATATATCGAAGGAGCTTGCAGGCATCATCAGGCTTATGCTGACCATCCGCATCCATCAATAGGACAACATCTGTTTTTGCATTTCTAATCCCAGTTTTTAGAGCTGCCCCATATCCTTTGTTGTATGGATGATGCACAACTCGTACTCCTGACTCAGAAGCAAACTTGAAAGTGCTATCGGTAGATCCGTCATCTACTACAAGTATTTCACATTTTTCCTGCATGCTCTTTAAGCCATTTATTACGGAACGAATTCCTTCCTCCTCATTGTATGCAGGTATTATAATCGTGCATTCTGGCATCTTCTTGACCTATTTCCCTCATTTTCGCTTCGCATAAAGATACACCCTGCAACGTCTTGACCATCTCTCTCTTGCCGGGCTCTCCCTGGCATAGGGCACATTCTCCTTTTATAGGTTAGTCCCATTATCATGAGGCTCTTCGCTATTTCTAATGGCTAAACTTGGGTTACTTATGGACTCTCCGATTTAATAGCGTTCTCTGTGCGTCCTCTGTGAACTCTGTGTGGCACATAGCGCACGGAGGACTCACAGAGGACTCGAATATTCCATTGCCCATACAAAACAGCGAGGAACCAATCATAATCCCTTTTGATTTGTTAATCTGAAAATTTATAGATTCTAGAAAATTTGCTTTCATGCACTAATGTATAATTTAGTCTTCTTGTTCTATCTGTAATAAGGTAGTTTATACCATATTTTTTACTTAAATTCGTTAAAGCTAACTCTGAAATATTATTGTAATTATTATTAGAATATGTTTTATAGTTATGCCGAGTGTAACCCAACTCCTGCATTCTATACCACCATTCCTTTGAGAAACTATAATTGTAAGTGCCCATAGTTCCATCGTCCCATGTTGGGAATACCGATCTTTCTGACCAGATTCTAAAATCCTGAACATAAGGTGGAATTAAAAAAAGGCTATCCTTGGGCGTATTTCCTTTGCACCAAAGCTGTAAGGTTATCCAATCATTTTCAAGTTCAGTACCTTTCTCATGACCATAATTATAATACAACGAACTGGTACTAGGAAGCATTAAAAGAATTATTAAAAGCAATATGATTGACATTTTTTTCGAAAATATGTTACCGATTTTATTTTTAAAATAAA
>JAPLFT010000353.1 GCA_026390535.1 Pseudomonadota bacterium | reverse complement strand
CAAAGAGTGGAGAAGCATATAGATATTGTTACGATGGCCACATTGATCGGCTTTTGTCTGATGATGATATTGGATGTAACTTTAGGGTAGAGGCCATGCAATATTGCACAGCCTCTTTAATCTATATGTGTCTTATAATTTTTCTACAAGTTAGTACTTGCATCACGTTTTGAATAAAGAATAGAAACAAGTATCAATATTGTGAAAACAACTATTGTTACTATAACTATCGGATTATCCCTGTGATACTGAATAAGTATAGGAGCTGCAAGCAATGATACAAGGTTTATAACCTTTATCATCGGGTTAAGCGCAGGGCCTGCGGTATCCTTTAGAGGATCACCGACTGTATCGCCTACCACGGATGCCTTATGAGCTTCTGAACCTTTTCCGCCGAATAATCCGTCCTCGATCGATTTCTTTGCGTTATCCCACGCACCGCCTGCGTTCGCCATAAAGACTGCAAGCAACTGTCCTGAAAGTATAGTTCCGCACAAGAATCCTCCGAGTGCTTCAACACCCAGCAATAATCCTATGACAAGAGGAGAAAGTACTGCTATCAGCGCCAATGAGATAAGCTCTCTTTGAGCTGCCACCGTGCATATGCCAACCGCCTGTTTATAATCAGGTTTAACTTTTCCTTCCATAAGTCCGGGAATCTTAAATTGTTTACGAACTTCATCGACTATAAGAGTAGCGGCTCTTGCAACAGCATTGATCATTAGAGAAGAAAATAACCATGGAACCGCGCCACCTATCAACAATCCGATGAAGACAGTTGGAACAGATATCCTTATTCCTGTAACCGCAATCCTCAGATTTTCCGCTATGCCCATCTGTGCCTGAACGTTCGTGACATCAGTTAAAAAAGATCCAAACAGAGAAACAGCTGCTATAACTGCGCTTCCGATTGCAACACCCTTTGTAATGGCCTTTGTTGTATTACCAACAGCATCCAGATCCGCCATGACCTGACGTGCATCTTTATCAAGACCGGCCATTTCTCCAATGCCGTTAGCGTTATCCGCTATAGGTCCAAAAGAGTCCATAGCGACGTTATTACCCGTAAGTGTCAGCATTCCTATACCGGTCATTGCTATGCCGTAAAGAACGTAAATAACAGGTTGTCCCCAATATATAAGAATGGCTGAAAATATTGTAGCAGCTATAACGATAGTCTGCCATACTGCAGCCTCGTAACCAACCGCTAAGCCTTTAAGAATTAAAGTCGCTGAACCTGTTTTAGATGATTTAGCTATATCTTTAACCGGTTTATAATGAGTATCTGTAAAGTACTTTGTGATCTCATCAAGAACTATTGCAAGTAATATACCTACGCCGACAGAAAGGAATGCTCTCCATTCGTGCATATAATAATGTGCCAAAAACAAGAATGCTATCAGGGATATTACGGCAGATGTATAAAAACCTTTGTTAATGGCTTTCATTGCGTTACCGCGTTTTTCGTCCTTTTTACCCTTAACTACATATGTTCCTACTATAGAGGAAAGAACGCCGATACCTCTGACTAGTAGAGGGAATATGATCCACTTTAATTCACCGGTGATTGTAACAAGGGCTAGACCAAGTATCAAACCGGAAACTATTGTTACTTCATATGATTCAAAAATATCAGCCGCCATACCTGCGCAGTCACCGACGTTATCACCAACTAGATCTGCAATAACCGCTGCGTTTCTTGGGTCATCTTCAGGAATTCCGGCTTCAACTTTACCAACAAGGTCCGCTCCAACATCTGCAGCTTTTGTGTATATACCGCCGCCGACTCTCATGAACAACGCAAGCAGTGTTCCACCGAATCCGAAACCAAGAAGAGCATCGGGAGCCGCAATTCCGAATGTCATAAATATAGTCCGTTAACATACCTGTAATCGTTCCGGCTCTATATGATATTTTTAATGCCTCAGAAAAACTTGTCCTAGCCGCTGCTGCTACTCTTACGTTAGCCTGAACAGCCATTCTCATACCGAATTGTCCGACCATCAAAGAGAACAAAGCACCCATAATGAATGCCAGTGACCTGCCTATACCTATGATCAGTTTTACCTGATCAGGAGTATAATCCTTGAATCTCTGAAGAGCTTCTGTTGTTGGCTGGACTATATAAACAGAAAAGAAAAGAGCTACTGTTAATATGAGGATAAGTGGAAGGATAGTCTTAAGCTGACGACCTAGATACGCATCAGCGCCTGAGCGTATAGCATTCCATACCTCCTGCATCTTTTCATTTCCCTTATCCTTTTGAAGGACTTGCTTCCTTAAGAATAGGGCATAACCAAGACCTAAAAATGCGATGAACAAAACTGTCCAGATCGAGAATACCTCAAAACTGGTAGCGCCAATCAAACTTGTCATTACAAAACCTCCCTGGAAATTAGTAATTCTGATTTTCAGACCGGATTTATATATCTTTTATTGTTCTTATTGGCAAATATAAAATTTGGCGTGGGCTTTTATTGCTTTTTGATCGGCTCAACATGAATAGTGATCTGGCTCTGGGGGATTGCGTCCTTTATATCCTGTTCAATGTGCCAGCATATGGCCTGTGTCTCTTTTAGCTTTGTGCCGGGATCCACCTCTATATGAACGCTTATTATATGTTTCTTATTAATACATGTAACATCAAGATCGTGATAATGGTCAAACATGGCCCTATGATCATCCAATATGGCCTTTATCTTTTTTATAGTTGTTATTGTTTCTAGCTGACTTGATTCTTTTGGTTCAAGATGTACAGTTACATCCACATCAGGCATAGCCTCTTTTATCTTTTTTTCGACGTTATTTGATATTCTGTGTGCTTCTTCTATTGATAGATTGCTCTCTACAAGTAATATCATATCCGTAAAAAGCATATTTCCCGAGGTCCTGACCCTTAACTTATGAATCTTTTCCACACCGTTTATATTACGAACCAGCTCATATATTTGTTTTCTTTTTTCTTCCGGAGCCGTGTCCAGTAATACTCCAATAGTCCTTATGGCAAGCCTTATGGAAACGACTATGACCAGAATAGAAACGGCAAGTGCCGCCAAAGAATCTGCTAGCGGAAAGTTAAAGAATTTATACGCTATCAAGCCTACAATAACTACGACGGAACTCCATATGTCAGAAGCGAAATGAAGGGCGTCAGCCTCTAAAGCCTGACTATTGGTCCTTTTTGCTACCCTGGATAATGCCCTTGATCTTGAAATATCTATGATTATTGAAATTGCCATGACGGAGAAGGCGTAGATATTTACATCTATAGGTGCGTGTTTAATAAATATCCTGTGAACAGCCTCGTATATTATGTAACCGCAAGTTAACAGTAAGAGCAAAACCTCTATGAACGCGGAAAAACCCTCAATCTTGCCATGCCCGTAATGATGGGAGTCATCCGCAGGTCTGTCGGATATATTTACCGCGAATAGGGTCATTAACGCTGCACCAAGATCAAGGGCGGAATGAGCAGCCTCTGAAAGTATTCCAAGGCTGTTGGTAGCAAGACCTACCACAAGTTTTAGAGAGGTAAGGAATACAGCGGCTATTACAGAGCTTAATGCAACTCTGAATTTTTGGTTTTTTGTTTTATTTGAAAGTTCAAAAATCATAATTAAGTTGTAAAGTTATAACCCGTACACAAAAAAGACAATCTAATTTAATTTGTATAATCTTTTCTTAAGGTAAAAAGCTACACTGACAAGAGATATCAATACAGGGACCTCAACAAGGGGGCCTATGACGGCAGCAAAGGCTGCTCCATGATTTATGCCAAATGTTGCTATTGCCACAGCTATTGCGAGCTCAAAATTGTTGGAAGCAGCTGTAAAAGACAATGTAACGGATTCTTCATAAGTGGCGCCGACTTTTTTACTTAAAAAGAACGAGATCAGGAACATTAATACAAAATATATCAACAAGGGGATGGCTATTCGTATAACATCTAATGGAAGCTGAACTATGCTTTCTCCTTTTAATGAGAACATTACTATTATAGTGAATAATAACGCTACCAGCGTTACTGGGTTTATTCTGTTTATAAATTTATCCTGGTACCATTTCTCATTTTTTATTTTGATTAGAATAAACCTTGTGAGGAATCCGGCTATAAAAGGTATGCCCAGATATATAAAAACACTTTTTGCTATATCTCCCATTGTAACATTAACCGCTACTCCCCTTATGCCAAACCAGGTTGGTATCACCGTTATGAATACATAGGCATATACTGAATAAAACAATACCTGGAATATGGAATTAAAGGCGACAAGACCTGCGCAATATTCTCTGCTGCCCTTGGCCAGATCGT
>JAPLFT010000261.1 GCA_026390535.1 Pseudomonadota bacterium | reverse complement strand
CATCCACAAGCAGAAACAAGCCAATATGGAAAACCAAGTAACAAAGGGCGACTTTGGAATCCTCATCCTAAAGGAGCAAAACCAAGAGATGTTATAGAAATCCCAACTACATGCAATGGAATGCACGAAAAGACTCCGCATCCAACACAGAAACCCGAAGAACTTTTACGAAAGATCATCTTAGCATCATCTAACCCTGGTGATCTCGTAATTGATCCATTTCTTGGTTCTGGCACAACTATTGTAACTGCGGAGCAACTCAAAAGGAAATGGAAGGGCTGTGATATTAATTCCGAGTATTGTCAATGGGCATCACAAAGAATTGAGCTTGTTGAAAACTGGTCTATTGAGAAATGGATACAATATGATTTGCATAATCTAGAAACAAGGAAGTCAATCAGATGAGTGAATTTACATTATCGGACTTGCAGGAAAGTGTGAAAGATAAATTAGCATATAATTCGATGGATGATTATTCAGCGATCTGTCGAGAGTTCCTTGAATGGATAGAAAAGACGCAACCGACTCGAATTATCTCCCCTTCCCATAATAACTATATCTTCTACCAATATGATGAAAATTATGGATATAAGATTACTCGACCAATAAATGCTGATCTATTCATAGAAATATTGAATAATTTTGTACCTGCATTTGAAAGATTTATGGTTTTTCTTGACGATCTTAAACATTATCAAGAAAAAATCTTGGAGCAGGGTACTTTCAAACGATACATACAATCTAAAGAAATTAACAAAGTTATTTATACTATTCAGCAATCAATAGGATGTATTGGTGATTCATTTGACAATCCTAATCAGTGCAGGAAAAGAATCGGACAATTATTTGAAACATTGATCCGTTTAATCATTCAGATATTAGGTTTAGAATGTGAACAACGTATAATAAATATCCCAATAAAAGATTATCCGGGTTATGAAATGTCCTATCAATTAGATTTGGTATTTTCACGAAATAAAGCCATTATTGCTTCAGAAACCAAGATTTTGCAGCCTTCTGAGGTTGTTGGATCTGTCAAAACAACAAGCAAAGATAGGATTGATAAGTTATTTCTTGATAAATATCTTTTAACGAAACTATTGGGTAGAGACATTCATGTAATCGCTATATTTCTACATGATGTTCAGCGTGCTACTAGAGGTGATAGTATTTTCGGAATCAACTCGACATTCAAAAGTAATCATTTTCTTGGATATACTGTTGCCTTAAATAAGCTAGATGGTGTATACTACGTCGATCCAAGACCAGAAATGATCATTAATGAACGTTTGAATAAACATATACAAGATTTTCAGCAATTCTTGATCCAAGATTTATGGATACTTTCGGCATAATATTAGAATTAGGAGTCATAAAATATGAGATTAACGATACCAGAAGAGGAATTAATAACAGCAGGCCACAAAGCGTGTCAGGGATGCTCCGCAACTTTGGCGATGAGATATGCACTGAAAGCGCTTGGTGATAAAACTATTGTCGTTATTCCAGCGTGCTGTTGGACGGTCTTAGAGGGTGAGTTTCCATATACGTGCATGAAAGTACCGTTGCTTCATACAGCGTTCGAGACTGCCGCATCTGCATCCGCAGGCGTGCGTGCGGCACTTAGAGTCAAAGGTAAGAATGACGTAAACGTTATGGCATGGGCTGGCGATGGTGGTACATTTGACATAGGCTTACAGGCGTTATCAGGCGCAGTTGAGCGGAACGACGATTTTTTCTATGTATGCTATGACAATGAAGGATATATGAACTGTCTTAGTACATCATCCTTAATACTAACAAAATATGGATTGAAAAAGATTACTGATATTATAGTAGGCGAGGATGTATACGCATTTGATCAAAACACACATCAACTGGTTTTGAAGGAATGTACTGGTGTATTTGATAATGGAATCAAGGACGTTTATGAGGTACAGACTTTACATCATTCAATAAAGGCTACAGGAAATCATCCATTTTTAATACTACAAAGAAATGGCAGAGGTAAAAAAAATAGCTTTGTCTGGAAAACTCTCGAAGAATTAAAAGCAGGAGATGAGATTGTTGTTTTAAAAAACATAGATGAAGTGAATATCAATGAAAATAAGCTTATGGAGAATTTTGACGATATTGATAACTCCTTAGCAAACAATAAATATTTTGAGACAGAGAAGATTAAGGGCATAACTTACGTTGGTAAAGAACAAACTCTTGATCTAAGGGTTGAAGGTGAACATAATTTTATCGCTGATGGAATTGTTGTTCATAATACTGGCATTCAGCGCAGTTCGTCAACTCCTTTTGGCTCATGGACTACGACAACACCCATAGAATCTTATGAAAGCGGTCATAAGAAAAATATCATGGCGATTATGGTTGCACACGATATACCTTATG